>NZ_JBNNVU010000016.1:0-95511 GCF_050280705.1 Pseudomonas sp. NPDC089530
CAACCGGCGGCGCATGTCGGTGGTGGTGGCCGAGAAACAGCGGCCGCACCTGCTGATCTGCAAGGGGGCGGTGGAAGAAGTGCTGGCGGTGTGGTGATGTCGACCACGTCGCCGTCGGCACCGACCTGGGGCATCTCGATCCAGTCGCCGACCCGCAGCATGTCGTTGCTGGTCAGCTGCACGCTGGCGACGAACGACAGCAGGGTGTCCTTGTAGACCAACAGGATCACCGCCGACATGGCGCCCAGACCGGACAACAGCAGCAGCGGCGAGCGGTCGATCAGGGTGGCGACGATGATGATCGCGCCGAACACGAACAGCACCATCTTCGCCAGTTGCACGTAGCCCTTGATCGAGCGGGTGCGGGCGTGTTCGGTGCGGGCGTAGATATCCAGCAGGGCGTTGAGCAGGGCGCTGATGGCCAGCACCAGGAACAGGATGGTGAAGGCCAGGGCCAGGTTGCCGAGGAACACCAGGCTGGTCTTGCCGAGTTCCGGCACCAGGTGCAGGCCGAATTGCGCCACCAGCGACGGCGTCATCTGCGCCAGGCGATGGAACACCTTGTTCTGGCGCAGGTCGTTGAGCCAGTGCAGGGCCGGCTGGCGGCCGAGCAGCTTGACCCCGTGCAGGATGACGTAACGCGCCACTCGTCCGACGAGCAGCGCCACCACCAGCAGCAGGACCAGGGCCAGGCTGGAGTGCAGGAGCGGGTGCTCGTCGAGCGCCCCCCAGAGGTCTTGAACGTTGAGCCAGAGCTGTTGGAAATCCATGGGGCAAGTAGCTTCCTCTATGAGACGGGACGGATCGATTAGAACATTTAAACTGTCGAAAGTTACCGTTAAGGACAAATCGCAAACAAAAACCAACTCTTTACCCGGGTTTGCATGAAAGAAACTCGGCCTTCGCGCTCGAAACCGTTACCCTATGCAGCTGTTTTTTTGCATATCTTCGAGGTAGCACCCGTGTTTTCCCAATTCGCCCTGCACGAACGCCTGCTCAAAGCCGTGGCCGAGCTTAAATTTGTCGCGCCGACGCCGGTGCAGGCAGCGGCCATTCCGCTCGCGCTCCAGGGGCGTGACCTGCGGGTGACGGCGCAGACGGGCAGCGGCAAGACCGCGGCTTTCGTCCTGCCGATCCTCAATCGCCTGATCGGCCCGGCGAAGATCCGCGTCAGCATCAAGACCCTGATCCTGCTGCCGACCCGCGAACTGGCGCAGCAGACCCTGAAGGAAGTCGAGCGCTTCTCGCAGTTCACTTTCATCAAGGCCGGCCTGATCACCGGCGGCGAAGATTTCAAGGTCCAGGCCGCCATGCTGCGCAAGGTGCCGGACATCCTGATCGGCACCCCGGGCCGTCTGATCGAGCAACTGAACGCCGGCAACCTCGACTTGAAGGAAGTGGAAGTGCTGGTCCTCGACGAAGCCGACCGCATGCTCGACATGGGCTTTGCCGACGACGTGCAGCGCCTGGTGGACGAATGCCCGAACCGTCAGCAGACCATGCTGTTCTCCGCCACCACCGGCGGCTCGGGCCTGCGCGAGATGATCGCCAAAGTCCTGAACAACCCCGAGCACCTGCAGCTCAACGCGGTCAGCCAGCTGAACGACACCACGCGTCAGCAGATCATCACCGCCGACCACAACCAGCACAAAGAGCAGATCGTCAACTGGCTGCTGGCCAACGAGACCTACCAGAAGGCCATTATCTTCACCAACACCCGGGTCATGGCCGACCGCATCTACGGCCGCCTGGTGGCCCAGGACTACAAGGCGTTCGTCCTGCACGGCGAGAAAGACCAGAAGGACCGCAAGCTGGCCATCGACCGCCTGAAGCAGGGCGCGGTGAAAATCCTCGTGGCCACCGACGTCGCCGCCCGCGGCCTGGACGTCGACGGCCTGGACCTGGTGATCAACTTCGACATGCCGCGCAGCGGCGACGAGTACGTGCACCGCATCGGCCGTACCGGGCGCGCCGGTAACGAAGGCCTGGCCATCTCGCTGATCTGCCACGGCGACTGGAACCTGATGTCGAGCATCGAGCGCTACCTGAAGCAGAACTTCGAGCGCCGCACCATCAAGGAAGTCAAAGGCACCTACGGCGGACCGAAGAAGGTCAAGGCCTCCGGCAAGGCCGCGGGCACCAAGAAGAAAAAGACCGACGCCAAGGGCGACAAGAAAAAAGCCGTGGCCAAGACCCCAACCAAACGCAAGACCGCCAACCGGCCGAAAAGCGACGCCCCGGCCCTGGTCAGCCAGGACGGCATGGCGCCGCTCAAGCGGCGCAAGCCGGCAGCGCCTGCGGCCGAATAAGTCGTCGTAGCGCAACACAAAAAAGCCCGGGCCTTGCCCGGGCTTTTTTATTGGCCGGCGAGTGGTAGCGGCCTTGGCCCACGGGTTTCCTGGCCCGGAAAACAGGCCTGTATAGAGGGGGGAAAGGTTAATTGACGTCAGGATGATGGCACATTAATATCGCGCACCTTTCTTGCTCTTGCCGTAGTTTCAAAGGACTGAATATGTCGCTGTCACCCCGCGCAATGAGGTTGTCTTGTGCTTTTGCCTGCCTGTTGCTGGCCAGTCCGCTACCCACCGCCTCGGCTGCCCCGCTGAGCAACCCCGGCGACCAGGACCTGATCCGCGAGCGCCAGAACCGCCTGCTGGAAGAGCAACAGCGACGCCTCGAAGAACTCAAGGAGCTGCCGGGCAAGGAGGCAGCCCCCACGGCGCCGACGGCCCCTGCCGACACCCGTTGTTTTCCGATCAAGGACATCGAGCTCAAGGGCGCCGACAGCCTGTCCGCCAGTGAGCAGGAACGCCTGCTCAAGCCCTATATCGGCCAGTGCCTGGGTGTCAGTCAGCTCAACGAACTGCTCAAGGTCATCACCGACCTCTACCTCGAAAAAGGCCTGGTCACCAGCCGCGCCTACCTGCCGCAGCAGGACCTGTCCACGGGCCATCTGCAGGTGCTGGTGGTCGAGGGTCGGCTCGAAGGCCTGAAGGGGGCCGAGGGCAGCCGGCTATCGGACCGCGAACTGTCCATGGCCTTTCCCGGCAAGGTCGGCGAACGGGTCAACCTGCGGGAAATCGAACAACTGGTGGATCAGCTCAACCGCCTGCCGTCGAACCAGGCGCAGATGGAGCTGGCTCCCGGCAAGGAAATCGGCGGCAGCGAAGTGCTGGTCAAGAACACCCCGCAGAAACCCTGGCGTGCCGGCCTGTCGCGCAGCAACGAGGGCCAGCGCAGCACCGGCGAGCAGCAGTGGGGCACCACCTTCGACTGGGACAGCCCGCTGGGGCTGGCCGATCAGTTGATGCTGCGCGGTGGCCACGACGCCATGAGCGACCACCAGCACACGTCCAACAACGCCATGCTCAATTACAGCCTGCCCTGGGGCTGGTGGACCTTCAGCTACACCTACAGCCAGAGCGAGTACCGCTCCCTGGCCCAGGCCAACGGCTTCAACTTCAAGCAGACCGGCGACAGCCAGAACCACCAGCTGCGCGCCGAGCGGGTGATCCTGCGCGACGCGGTGAGCAAGACCTCGCTGAATGCCGGCCTGGCCTACCTGCGCACCAACAACTTCATCGAAGACAGCAAGCTCAAGCTGAGCAGCAACCGCCTCAGCGAAGCCCAGTTCGGCATCAACCACGGCCGCCGGGTCGGCAGCGCTTTCGTCAACCTCGACCTGGGGATGCAGCAGGGCATCGGCGCCTTCGATGCCCAGGACAACGGCCACCCCGGCCCTGGCGAACCGAATGCGCGCTACCGCAAATACACCGCCACCCTGAGCTACCTGCAGCCGTTCAAGCTGTGGGGCGAGTCCTTGAGTTTCAGCAGCCTGATGACCGGCCAGCGCAGCGAAGACGTGCTGTTCAGCCCCCAGCGCACCAGCCTCGGCGGGCAGTCGTCGATTCGCGGTTACAAGGACCAGTCGCTGTCCGGCGACAGCGGCGGCTACTGGCGCAACGACCTGCGCTGGAGCCATCCGGTGAGCCTCGGCTGGTTGCGGCCGGTGTTCGCCGAGTACGGCAGCAGCCTGGGCTACGACCAGGGCGTGATCCGCGGCGACCGCTACAACGGCGACCGGCACGGGCGCATGTCGAGCAATTCCCTGGAGCTGTTCGCCCGTGGCCAGCATGTCGCCGCCAGCGTGACCTTCGCCCATTCCCTTGAACGTCCGGATGTCCTGACCGAGCGCGAAGCGCCGATCTACTTCCGCCTGGACTTCTTCCTCTGATTCAGCGTTTCCCGAGAGTTTCCACATGGATGTTCGCCCATTGGCCTTCCCGGCCCGTCAGCCTTCTTTTGCCCTGAAAAAACCTGAGTACTTCTGGGGCATGCCCAAGCGCGGGCTGGCGTTCATCCTGGCCAACGCCATGTTCTGGCAACCGCTGTGGGCCCAGGCGGAGGGCATAGTGGTCAGCGCGCCGGGCACCAGCCTGGGCCAGGCCGGCAATGGCGTGCCCATCGTCAATATCGCCACGCCCAACGGCAGCGGCCTGTCGCATAACCAGTTCCACGATTACAACGTCGGCCAGCAGGGCGTGATCCTCAACAACGTCGCCGAGCGCATGCAAAAGACGCAACTGGGCGGGATCATCCTCGGCAACCCGAACCTCAAGGGCGCGGCGGCGCAGGTCATCCTCAACGAAGTCAACGGCGGCAGCCCCAGCCAGCTGCGCGGCTACACCGAAGTGGCGGGGCAGTCGGCCCATGTGATCGTCGCCAACCCCTACGGCATCAGTTGCAACGGCTGCGGCTTCATCAATACGCCGCAGGCCACCCTGACCACCGGCAAGCCGGTGATCGAGAACGGCCAGCTCACGCGCTATCAGGTCGACCAAGGGCAGGTGACCGTCGACGGCCCGCAGCTCAACGCGAGCAACGTCGACCGCTTCGAAATCATTACCCGCAGCGCCAGGATCAACGCCGAGATCCAGGCGAACAACCTGAGCATCGTCACTGGGCGCAACGACGTCGACGCCCGCACCCTGAACGCCACCGCCCGCGCCGCCGACGGCAGCGCCAAGCCGGAACTGGCCATCGACTCCTCGTCCCTGGGCGGCATGTACGCCGGGGCGATCAAGCTGGTGGGCACCGAAGCCGGGGTCGGGGTGAAACTCGACGGTAAGCTGATCGCCAGCGGCGGCGATATCCAGCTCGACGCCAACGGCCAGCTGCGCATGGTCGACGCCGCGGCGGCCAATGGTGCGGTCAAGCTCAAGGCCGCCAGCCTCGACGCCCAGGGGCCGGTCCATGCCGGTACCGCCCTGAACGTCCAGACCCAGGGCGACCTGTACAACCGGAAAACCCTGGCCGCGCGCGACAGCATCACCCTCAGCGCCGGCGGCCGGTTGAGCAACAGCGGCATCATCGAAGCCGGGCTCAGTGTCGACGGCAGCCGCAATGCCAACGGCGATATCACCCTCAATGCGCAGGCCCTCGATAACAGCGGCAAGAGCCTGGTGGCCAGCCGCAACCTGACGGTCAATGCGGCGCAGAGCCTGAACAACCAGGGTGGCACCTTGAGCGCGGGGCAAACCTCCAGCATCACCACGGCAACCCTGGATAACCAGAACCAGGGGCATGTGCTGAGCAGTGGCGCGCTGAACGTCACGGCCAACCAGGTGCTCAACAACCAGGGCCTGATCTCCGGCGACGGCAGCCTCACGGCCACAGTGGGCCACCTGAATAACCACAAGGGCGAAGTCTCCAGTGCCGGCATCGCCACACTGACGGCCACCAGCCTCGACAACCGCGGCGGCCAGGTCAGCGGTGACGTGGCACTGAACATCGGGTTGAGCGGCGCCCTGAACAACCAGGGCGGCGTCCTGGGCTCCGGCAAGCAGTTGAGCATCAGCGCCGCCAGCCTGGATAACAGCCATGCCGGCAGCCTGGACAGCGATGGCAGCCTGACCACGCGGATCGTGGGCCTGTTCGATAACCAGAGCGCGGGAGCCCTGGGTGCCAAGGGCCTGGTGGACCTGCGGGCCGGCAAACTCGACAACCGTGGCGGCAGCCTGGTCGGCAAGGATCGGCTGATCCTGAACACTGCTGTACTGGACAACCGCGGGAGCAAGGTCCGTGCCGACAAGGGCCTGCAACTCGATGTCCAGCAGCTGGACAATCGCGAGAAAGGCCAGCTCACCAGCCAGGCGGGGATTGGTCTGAGCGGCAGCCTGCTGGACAACCGCGGCGGCTTGCTCAGTGCCGTCGGCCCGGTGACGTTGACGGTCAAGGACGTGGAAAACGCTCTGGGGCGGATCGCCAGCGAAGGCGATGTACAGGCGACCGTCGACAGCCTCAAGCAGCAGGGCGGCACCCTGGTGGCACAAGGCAACCTGACGTTGCGCGGCGGTGTTCTCGACAACCGCGGCGACGGTCTGGTCGTGGCGACAAAAGCGCTGAAACTCGAGGTCCAGGACATCGACAACCGCGCCGGAAAACTTTCCAGCGGGACCAATACCGAGGTTGAGGGCCAACTGCTCGACAACAGCGACGGCGGCAGAGTCCTGGCCGGTAGCGATCTGGAGCTCAAGGTTGCGCGCCTTATCAATCAGAGCAAGGGGCTGGTCCAGGGCAAGGGCGCCACGACGCTGAGCGGCCAGAGCCTCGATAACACCGATGGCGTGATCGATAGCCGCAACCGGCTGAAGATCACCCTGGCCGCAGGGCTCGACAACACCCGCGGGCTGCTTCGCACTGATAACGCCCTGACCCTGGGCAGCGGCACCCTGACCAACACCGCCGGTCGTATCAACAGCGTGGAAGCCCTGTCGCTCACCAGCCGTGGCGAACTGCTCAATCAGGGCGGCTCGATCAAGTCCGACCAGGGCCTGACTGTCGCCAGTGGCCATCTCGACAACAGCCAGAAGGGCCTGCTGTCCGGGAAGCAGGCCACGGGGATCACCGCGACGACCTTCAACAATAGCCAGGGCGGACGCCTGAGCAGCGAAGGCAGCCTTGACCTGGTCGCCACCCAGGTCAACAACGCCGATGGCAGCATCAGCAGTACCCAGGACCTCACGGCCAGCGTGACCGGGCTCGATCAGCAACACGGGGAACTGTTCAGCAAGGCCGGCCTGACCCTGGACCTGAACAACGGTCAGCTCAATAACCAGGGCGGCCACATCCGTGCCCCTGGGGCCCTGCTGCTGAAGAACCTCAAGGGCGTCGATAACCATCAGGGCGAGATCTCCAGCGCCCAGGCGTTCAGCCTGATCGCGCAAAGCTTCGACAACAACGGCGCCAGGCTGATCAGCGACCAGGGGCTGACCCTGCGCATCGCCCAGGCCCTGAGCAACGTGAAGGGCCTGGTCAGCGCCAGCTCCATCGATAGCCACAGCGCCAGCCTGGACAACACCGATGGCGTGCTCAGCAGCACCGGCAACCTGGAACTGAAGGTCGATGGCGTATTCGATAACCAGCGCGGCACCCTGGCTGCCGACGGTGGATTGCTGCTCACGGCCGCCAGCCTGGACAACCGCGCGGCCGATATCTCCGGCAAACAAGAGGTGACCGCCCGGATCGGCACCCTGAACAACCAGGGCGGCAAGTTGATTGCCACCCTCGGGGCGCTGGACCTGAAAGGGGCGAGCCTGGATAACCGTCAAGGCGGCCTGGTAGGGGCGACAAAAGCGCTGGAACTCGACGTCGATAGGCTCGACAACCGCGGCGGCGAGCTGTCGACCCAGGCCGGCCTGAACCTGACAGGCCAGCACCTGAATAACAGCGACAAGGGTCTGGTCGAGGCCCATGGCCCGCTGGTGCTCAAGGTCGACGAGGTGATCAACCAGAGCGCCGGCTGGATCAACGCGCTGGCCGACCTGACGATTACCGGCGAGCGTCTGGACAACCGCAACGGGAAAGTCCAAAGCCAGCAGGGCCTGGACCTCACCCTCAAGGGCGACCTGCAAAACCAGCAAGGGTTGATCGATAGCCAAAGCACCCTGGATGTGGCCGCGGCCGGCCTGGACAACCGCTACGGCCGCCTGATGAGCGCGGCGGCGCTGAACCTCGGCGCGGGTGGCGCCTTGACCAACGTGGGCGGCAAGCTGGTGAGCGAGGGCGGCCTGCAGTTGCGCAGCACCAGCCTGGACAACAGCCAGAAAGGCGTGATCAGCGGCAAGGGCGCGGTCCAGGTCACCACCGGCGACTTCGATAACAGCCAGGACGGCAGCCTCGACAGCGGCGCCACCCTAAAACTGACGACGGCCAAACTGACCAATACCAGCGGGCGCATCGGCAGCGAAAAGGCCCTGACCGCGAAGGTCGATAGCCTCGATCAACAGGGCGGCAAATTCTTCAGCAACACCAACCTGAGCCTGGACCTGAACCATGGCCGACTGAACAACCAGGACGGTTTCATCCACGCGCCGGGTGCGCTGCTGCTGAAAAATCTCGGTGACGTCGACAACCGCAACGGGGAAATCTCCAGTGACGAGACTTACGAACTCGACGCCAAGAGCCTGAACAACGACGGCGGCCAGTTGCTCGGCAACCAGGCGCTGACCCTGCGCATCGAACAGGCGCTGAGCTCCATCAAGGGCAAGATCGGGGCCGCGGCGCTGGAGGTCCAGGCCGCCAGCCTGGATAACAGCGCCGGCGCCTTGACCAGCCGCTCGGGGCTGCAACTGAAGGTCCAGGGGCTACTGAACAACCAGGACCAGGGGGTGATCAACGCCATCAATGGCTTGAGCATCGACAGCGGCGACTTGAACAACCGCCACGGTTCGCTCCTGGCGGGGGACTGGCTGAGCCTGTCGGCCAAGGCCCTGGACAACACCGACAGCGGGCTGATCAACAGTAAAGGCACGCTGACGCTGACCGCCCAGCAGGTGGATTCCAGCGATCAAGGCGAGGTCTCGGCCAAGGGGGACATGAACCTCAAGGTCACGGGGCTGACCCAGCGTGGCGGTCGCCTGTTGGGCGACGGCGCGGTGACCCTGGACCTGGCCAATGGCGATCTCGACAACAGCCTCGGCAAATTGAACGCCAAAGGCCTGTTGAGTATCGAGCGGCTGCGGGACCTGAAGAACCAGCAGGGCCTACTGTCCAGCCGTGAGGGTTTCACCCTGACGGGGCGCACCCTGGATAACACCCAGGGCAAGTTGATCAGCGAGGCGGCCCTGGGGGTCGTGTCGTCCGGCCAATTGCTGAACGAAAATGGCCTGGTGTCGGGGTTCAAGGGCCTGACCGTCGAGGCGGCAAGCCTGGATAACCGCAACCACGGGACGCTCTCCAGCAAGGAGGGCGACCTGGCCATCGATGTCAGCGGCGCGGTGCTTAACCGCGGTGCCGGCGCGCTGACCAGCAATGGCACGCTCAAGCTGAACGCCGCGAGCCTGGACAACAGCGACGAAGGGGTGGTCTCCAGTGTCGGCAAACAGACGCTCACCGTCGCCGGCCTGCTGAATAACGCGGCCGGCGGCTTGATCGACAGCGGCGCCACCCTCGATCTCACGGCGGCAACCCTGAACAACCGGGCCGGCAATGTCAGTGCATTGCAAGCGGCCGACCTGCGCGTCGGCAGCCTGGATAACGGTGGCGGTAGCCTGTCGACCAAGGGCGCCCTGACGCTGGACGTGGCAGGCAACTTGGGCAATGCCCAGGGCACTCTCAGCAGTGACGGCGCCTTGCTGCTCAAGCGCGCGGCCCACGTCGATAACCGCGGTGGCAAGCTGATCGGCCAGGACTTGCTGACGTTCAACGCCGACAGCCTGGACAACCGTGACCAGGGCACCGTGGCGGCCAATCAGCAAGCCACGCTGACCGTCGCAGGCGCGGTGCAGAACGCTCAGGGCGGTTTGCTCCACAGCCGCGATGCGGGCCTGCTGCTGAATGCGGCCAGCCTCGATAACACCCGGGGCGCGGTGCAAAGCCGGAACGGCCTGACCCTGAATATCGGCGGCGACTTCAACAACCAGGGCGGCAAAGTCATCGCCCAGGATGGCGCGGTGAGCATTACCGCGGCCAGCCTCGACAACCGTGGCGGGGTGCTGTCGAGCCTCAAGGACGCCCTTGAAACCCACATCAGTGGCGTGCTGCTCAACGGCTATGACCTGAACGACCAACGCCAGCGTGGGGTGATCGAAGCCCAGCGCTTGACCCTGCGTGCCTTGGCCGGGTTGAACAACAACGGCGGCCGCATCGCGGCGCGTCAGGGCGATGCCACTGTCACTACCGCCGGCTTCGACAACCGTAATGGCGGGCTCTACGCCAGCGGCCAGGTGGCTGTCACCGCCACGGCGTTCGACAACGGTGGCGACAAAGGCGGGCAGGTCGGCGGTCAAGGGGTCGATCTCGGCTTGAGCGGCGCCTTGAATAACCGGCTGGGGGTCATCGAGAGCGACAGCGCTCTGCTCATTCGCGCGGCCAGTATCGACAACGGCCAGGGGCAGCTAAGGGCTTCCGGGAGCGGCGGCAAGACCCTGTTCCAGATCGGCGGCTTGCTGGACAACCGTAACGGTCGCATCGAAGTGGCCAGCACCGACCTGGGCCTGGCGGCGACCAGCTTCCTGAATACGGGCGGCACCCTGCTGCACTCCGGCAAAGGGCAATTCGATATCTCGATGGCGAACGTCAGCGGGGCGGGCGGCACCCTGGTCACCCAAGGGGGGCTGACCCTCGCGGCCGATTCGTGGAACAACACCAGCGTCATCCAGGCCGGACGCCTGAAGGTCAACGTCAACAACTTCTACCAGAGTGCCAGCGGCCAGCTGCTGGCCTCCGACAGCTTCGAAGGCGTTGGCGGCAACTGGAGCAACGATGGCCTGATCGCCAGCGACGGCAGCCTGAACCTGCAACTGTCGGGCGCCTACGGCGGCAATGGCCGTCTGAGCAGCCTGGGCGGCATGAGCCTCGGCGCCGCCCAGGTCGACCTGCCAGGCACCGCGACTATCGCCGGTGGCGGCAACACCCGGATCGATGTCGGCGGGCTGCTCACCAACCGCGGACGCCTGAGTTCCGGCCAGGGGCTGACCGTCAATGCCGGGGCGATCAACAACTACGGTTCGCTCGGTAGCGCCGGGGCGCTGACCCTCAATGCCGGGACGCTGCTCAACTCTGGTGTCAGCGATGCCGAGCACAGCTCGATCTTCAGCGGCGGCGACATGCAGTTGCTGGGGAACAGCTTCACCAATCGCTATGCCGACGTGTTCAGCATGGGCAGCCTGCTGGTGGCCGCCAATGCCGCGCAGGCCCAGTCGAGCCTGCTGGAAAACCGCTCCGGGACGATCGAAAGCCTGGGCAACATGACCATTCGCGCCATGACGGTGAAGAACGTCATGGACATCCTCCGCTACTCGGAGCACGAGAAGTACTACGCCGCGATTACTCAACTGTCGTGCGCCCCCTTCGGTGTGTGCCATGTCAAGAAAAAAGGCAATCGGCGCAATGCGGTCTGGCAGCTCACCGAGCGCGATCGCCTGCAGGTGACGGCCAGTACGGCGGCCGCCAGCATCTCCAGCGGCGGGCAACTGAACATCGGCGCCCGGGACCTGAGCAACGAAAGTAGTTTCATTGCCTCTTCCGGCGACCTGGCGATCAATGCCGCCAGCATCAAGAACAAGGGGGTGGTGCCCCAGGACATTGAAACCACCACCATCAAATACAACTTCGTGTATCAGTACCAAGGCGCGATCGCCGCGGCGGCTGCCTTCAATGCGAGAAATGCCACCAAACCTTCCAGTACTTTCGAAGCTGACCTGGCGGCATTCAATGCACAGATGACCGGCGGCAGACTCCCCGGTGGTGGTACCAGAACTCTGGCGGGCGACGGCAAGCGCTTCGACGCCATCATCCAGTCCGGGGCCAACGTCCAGCTCAACGCCTCGGAGAAGATCGACAACGGCGTAGTGCGCGGTTATTACGCCTATGTCGGCGGCGGCAAGAAGACCGGCGATACCTCGGCGGGCAGTCAGTATTCGACGCCGATCTACATCAACTCCCAATTGCCGCCGGACCTGGCCAAACAGCAGGTCAACCCCTTGGCCCTGCCAGGCTTTACCTTGCCGGTCGGGCAACACGGCCTGTTCCGCCTGAGCAGCGAAGGGGCCGGCGACACCACGGCGGCCCAGCGCAACCCGGTGCCTATGGCCTGGAGCATGGGCAGCAGCAGCCTGAGATTCGCCGAGCGCGAGCAGAACCTTGCCCAGAGTCAGGCGCGGGTTCTACAGGCTGCTCCCGTGACCCCGGTGGCGGCGACCGAGCGCACGCTGGCGCAGGTTGACGCGGTGCAGCCTGGGGTCGATGTCAGCCAGCCGACGGTTGTCGTCGCGACCCCGACGGATAGCGCAGCGACTGCCCAGCCGCCGGTATACAGCCGTACCCCGGCGGAACAGGTGCAGGGCAGTATCGTGCGGGTCCAGGGCATTCCGACGCTTGACCATCCCCCGCAAGCCCACAAATACCTGATTGAAACCAACCCGGTGCTCACCAACCAGAAACAGTTCATGAGCTCGGATTACCTGCTGTCGAACCTGGGGTACAACCCGGACGAGAGCTGGAAGCGCCTGGGCGACGGTTTCTACGAACAACGGCTGATCCAGCAGGCGGTGGTCGCCCGCACTGGCCAACGTTTCATCGATGGCCAGGACTCCGACGAGAAGCTGTTCAAGTACCTGATGGACAACGCGCTGCAGAGCAAGCAGCAGCTCAACCTGGCGGTCGGCACCTCGCTGACCTCCGAGCAGGTCGCGGCCCTGACCCACGACATCGTCTGGCTCGAATCGCACCAGGTCAACGGCGAGAACGTGTTGGTACCGGTGCTGTACATGGCCCACGCCAACAACCGCCTGGCCGCCAACGGCGCGCTGATCGCCGGCAAGGACGTCAACCTGATCGCCGGCAAGGACCTGCTCAACGCAGGCACCCTGCGCGCGAGCAACAACCTCTCGGCCAAGGCGGGCAACGATCTGGTCAACAGCGGGCTGATCGAAGCCGGCAATCGCCTGGACCTGCTGGCGGGCAACAACCTGGTGAACAAGGCGGGCGGCATCATCGCCGGCCGCGACGTGAGCCTGACCGCCAACGGCGACCTGATCAACGAACGTACCGTCACCCGCCACGAGAACAGCGGCGGCGACCTGCAACAGCGGCGCGATTTCCTCGACAGTGCCGCGCGCATCGAAGCCGCCAACGACCTGACGCTCAAGGCCGGTCGCGACTTCAACAACGCCGGCGCCGTGCTGCAAGCGGCGCACGACACCACCATCAACGCCGGCCGCGATGCCCACCTCACCGCCGTCGAACAGCAGGACAACGAGACCCGCACCAACTTCCTGCGTGCCAGCACCGTCCAGCACGGCTCGACGGTCACCAGCGGTCGCGACCTGACGATCAACAGCAGCCGCGACCTGTCGGCCATCGCCAGCCAGATCGACGCCAAACGCAACCTCGCCCTGGCCGCCACCGGCGACCTGACCCTGGCCTCGGCGGCGGACGAACAACACTCGTATTCCAGCTCCAAGAAGTACAAGGGCCAGTCCGACAAAGTCAGCCAGGTCTCCACCTCCGTGACTGCCGGCGGTAGCGTGGCGCTCAGTGCCGGTAAGGATCTGGAACTGATTGCCAGTCGGGTGAGTGCCGGAGACGAGGCGTATCTGGTGGCCGGTGGCAACCTGGCGCTGGAGTCCGCGGAAGACAGCAATTACAGCTTCTACAGCAAGACCAAGAAGAGTTCGTCGGGCAAGAAGAGCCGGCTGGATGAGGTGGCGAGTACGACCAATATCGCCAGTTCCGTCACCTCGGGCACCAACAGCGTACTGGTTGCTGGGAACGACCTGGTGGTCAAGGGCAGTGAAGTCGCCGCCGACAAAGGCGGCGTCCGGTTGACGGCTAGCAACGACGTGCAAATCCTGGCCGTTAGCGACTCCAACAGCGCGCGCCACGAGAGCAGTAAAAGCAAGAGTGGCTGGGGTGGCCTGAAGTCGAGCAAGGTCCAGGACAAACTGGCGGAAACCCAGACCAAGGCAGTCGGCAGCATCATTTCCGGCAATACCGTGGATGTAGTTGCCAAGCACGATGCCACCGTCACCGGTTCTGCTCTGGTCAGCACCAAAGACCTGAGCGTTCAGGCCGGCAACGACCTCACTATCGATGCGGCCGAAAACACCTTCACCCGCAGCGAGCTGCACAAGCAGAAAAACCGCGACCTGATGGGCGTGCTCACCGCCAACAACATGGGCCTGGACGACATCACCGGTAACCAGCACCTGTCGATCAGCAGCAGCAATCACACCGGCAAGGCGGCGCAAACCACCTTGACCGGCAGCACGGTGGGTTCGAGCGAAGGCAGTGTGAAGCTTGAGGCGGGGCGTGAGTTGAAGGTGGTGGCCAGTGATCTGGTCAGTACCAAGGATATGCACCTGACCGGCGCTGACGTAACGATTGCAGCGGGTATCGAAACGTCGACCCAGAGCAGCACGGACAAGTCCAAGAGCCTTGCCGTGGGGCGTGTCGTCGGTGGTGCCGTGGTTGATACCGTCAAGAGTATTCGCAGCGATATTCGCGCTGCCAAGGATGCCGACGACGGTCGCCTTAAAGCAGTGAAAAGCGCCCAGGCATTACTGTCGGCCTACAACGCGGCAGAGAACTTCAGTGCCGATGCGGCTAACCAATCGCAGGGCAAGCCGGCCAACAGCAGTGGCTCGCTTATCAAGATCGGCACTGAACTGGGTTCGACCCGAAGCAAAAGTACCAGCGAATACAGCAGTGAAACGGCCAAGCAATCGAGCTTGACCAGCGGTGCGGGTCTGGTCATTTCGGCTGTAGGGGACGCGGCGGGTACCCAGGGTGATGTTCATGTCATTGGCAGCAGCCTTAAGGCGAAAGACACGCTGTTGATGGCGAAAAACGACATCACTCTGGAAAGCGCCCAGGACCGTGCGCAATGGAATAACCAGAGCCACAACAGCAAGACCAGTATCGGTGCCAGCTTCAATATTGGCGATCAGAACGGCTTCACCCTGGATCTCGGGGCGCAGTTGGCCAAAGGCATGGGCAAGGGCCATTCGGTCACCCAGGTCAACAGCACGCTGGATACCGGCCTGCTCGTGCTGAAAAGCGGTCAGGACACCACCCTGGCCGGAGCGCAGGTTCGGGCCGATACCATCAAGGCGGAGGTGGGAGGCAACCTCAACATCGTCTCCCGACAGGACGAAGCCGATCAGAAAAACCGGCAAACAAGCGGTGGTTTCGGCGCCAGCATCTGTGTGCCGCCGTTCTGTTACGGCTCCATGGTGACCGCCAGCGGCAATATTGCTGGTAGCAAGATGAACAGCGATTACAAGGCCGTAACCGACCAGACGGGCTTGTACGCAGGTAAAGGTGGTTACGACATTTATGTCGGGACCAACACCCAACTGCAAGGCGCGGTGATTGCCAGTGAAGCCAGTGCCGACAAGAACCATCTCGACACCGGTCGCCTGATTGTCAGCGACATCAAGAACACCAGCGAGATCAAAAGCCAGTCGGCCAGCCTGAGTGCTTCTTACACCAGTACCAAGTGGGACAAACCGGGGCAACCGAAGACGCCGGACAGTGAAAGAAAATGGGCGCATTCGGAAACTGGCGGCACCTTGCCGCTGGCCCTCAAGGAGTCCGATCACAGCAGCACCCGCAGTGCCGTCAGCGAGGGGACGATCACGATCCGTGATCCAGCGGGCTCGCAGGATCTGGTAGGGCTGAATCGCGATACCAGCAATGCGAATCAGCATCTCGACCGGCCGGACGAGAAGAAAATGCAGGAGCGCATGGACCTGATCCAGAGTTCTGCGCAGCTGGCGAGTACCACCATCAATCTGGTAGCAAAAGCCAAGGCGGATTCCGCTAAAGAGCTGCTAAGCAAAGCCAAAACTTCTGAAGAGAAGGAGAAGGCCAACACGGCCCTTGCGGATGCTGCTAGCTGGAGCGTCGGTGGTGACAAACGCATCATGGCCGACATTGCCTCGGGCTTGATCGCGGCGGGCCTTGGAGGTGTTGGTGGCACGACTGCAGTTGGCATCGTTGCCAATACCACGGCCAATGACACCTTCACAAAGATCGGCGATTACGCCGATGCGCAGAAGCGCAATGCTACTGATGACACCAGCCGAGCGGCGTGGGCTGAAGGTGGTGCTGCCCGGGTATTGCTGCATGCTTTGGCTGGTGCGGCGATGGGGTTGTCTAGTGGTAATGCTGGAAGCGGCGCATTGGGGGCGGGGGCGTCGGCGGCGCTGATGCCTGCGATTGCAGAGGTCTTGGGCAAAAGTGGTATCGAACAACGCAATCAGGAAGCCATTGCAACCCTCATTGCCACAGGGCTTGGGGCGACGGCCGGGTCCCTTGGAGGCGGAGGCACAGCCGGGGCAATTGCAGGTGGCGGTAGCGGGGCTGGGGTTGAGGTCAATAACCGCCAACATCATCGCGACCAAGAACTTCCGCTGCTGAAGAAAAAAGCCGAGGAGCTGGAGCAGACACTGGGTAAGCCGAAGTCTGATGCCCTGTGGGAGGACCTGATGCTCCTCGCTAGTGGTGCAGCAATTGATGAGGTTGAAAAGGCTCGCTTGGATGCCTTGGTCGAGAAGTGGGGGAATGATCCGACCACGGATTGGTTCAAGCGCGATCTGGATGTTGCAAAAAACGCCATAAAACAGCTGGCGGATCAAAAGATCCCGCTGACCTGGGCAGATGGCAAGCCGATTATCGCCCATGGTTCCCCGGTCTATGCGTTCGCCTCGACACCAGAGCAGTTTAATGACTCGAGTTTATTCAACGGCCTTGGGAAGGGGTATTACGGAGAGCTGACGGCGGCCGAAAAATGGAAGCAGTATGGGAAGGATCAGGCTGAGGCACACAGCAAGGAAATCCTGGACTTTTCGAGTAACAATCTGGCCTCAAAAAATGCCGCTGATCGGATATTGACGCTGGCGGTGAAGAATACGGAGTCGGTGAGTATTATCGACGATGTCATCCTGTCGCTGGGTGGAGTGGTTGGAGGTAAGGCTACTCTCAAGACGATATTGGAAGCCGTAGTAGAAAGGCGGGCGGCGAAGAAGGCTGCGGCAGAGGCGGAGGCTCTTGGTGCAATAGACGGCGTGCCGTCTTCTAACAATAGAAATCTAGCTGGATTGGCAGATAGCGAAGCAGGTATTCCTGGTAAGTCTATAGACATTCAGTCAGGCAAGTTTTCTGCTCAGATTGAGCAGGCCTTGAAGTCGAGTGTTCCAGGAGAGGTATTAGAAGGGCAGGTAGGTAAGGCCCTTAGTGAAAAAGGGGTGCTATTGGACTATCAAAGTAAGCTTCGGTCTGGTTTTCTAGATGGAAGGCCAGTGGGCGTTGGAGAGATTGATGCGGAAACTCCACGTTTTATAATTGAGGTGGCGGGTAGTGCAAAACCAGGAAAAATTGATCAGCTGCTGAAGCTAAAAAACAACACCTTGCTTAATCCGGATCGTAAAGAGGTTATTCTGTTTGCCCCGAATGTAGTTAAAGCTCAACAGATAAAAGCATACGAAAAAATAGGAATTAAGGTTGTTAATAGTGTTGAGCAGCTTTTTGAGTATGGCGCAAGCAAAGGAGGACTTTGATCATGGGTGACTCAGCAATGATTGTTTCTTCGGATGTCTTGACTGTTGATGATTTTCAGCGGGTTTTAAATGATTTTTCTGGCTGTGTTAAACACATGAAGCCCCCGCGAGGAGTAGTAAGTGATGGTGGGGCAGACATCTGGCTGGCAATGTTGTCAAAGGATGATTTTAATGCATTTTATGATGATGAAGATCTACTTGAATGGCAGAGCATGCTAGGGTCTGCTCCGCAGACAATCATCGAAATTAGATTGGATCATACTCAAAGGTCTAGAGTGATGTATCTTGATGTTGTACTGGGTTTTGCTAAGGTCTGGAACTGTATTTTACATGATGTGGATGATTCGGTTTTATCCTATGCTTTGATTTGCGAAAGGTATAAGCATCTGGTTGGTAGTCTTTGAAATGTACGAGGTTGGTAGAGGGTGGATAGACTCGTCTCCATAATAAATTGCGCTAAATTGCTACTGGGTTTATATGGCTTTCGGGCGCCTGCACTTCCTCGGTGAATGATAGTTTAGAGCACTGTGAAGATGTATGGGTAAGTAAGCCGATGTAGCGGTATCAAAGAGCTCTCTTGAAAAATGATGAGTATGCGCCGGCAGGAAATTTATGGGGTAAAGAGTAATTGGCTGCGGCTTTCAACTCTCGAACCTAACGGATTAAAAATGGGCGGCCCGATACCGCCCATTTCTATTTATACCGATAAACGTTCTTGAAGCTTCCGCCCCGCCACATCCATCAAATCACACCCATCGCGCAGCATGATGCTGCAAACCAATGTCAGTTCCTGAAGAACAGGTTCATGACGAGGGGCATCCGCTACCGAAAAGCTTTCCAGCAGCTGGGTCACCGTGCGTATGCGATAAGCAGCCGCATCGTGCAGTACGTCAATAGGTGCCTGGGTATCGATAAGCAGGTAGGGAATATTGCAGTCGTGGCCGGTAATGGGCATGTAGCGATTCATGATTTATATCCTTGTGCCTGTCTGAGTGTCGCTACTCATCCGTCGCCAAACGAATGGGTGGCGGCTGTACGCAGGTTGGCGAACCGGCGACACAAGAAACCGGCAGACCCGAAGGTCTCCCACGCACAGCTGCCATAAAGCAAAGGGCTGTGCTCGCAGCGACGTATTCTGCCTCATTGCAGAATACGCAGCCTACTTGTGTCTCTCAGGTCGCCAAACCCGGTCGCCATCTGGGCGACCCGTCGACTGTAAGCCGCACTTGTTGTTGGCAGGAATAAGGTGAGTGCACTCTGGGCTGTAGGGCTTTTCTGATTAGTCCGGTGAGATGCATCTGTGAATGAGTTCATCTGCCTGGGTGTAAGCAGAAGCTCAACCTGGCGGTCGGCACCTCGCTGACCTCCGAGCAGGTCGCGGCCCTGACCTAAGCCAACAACCGTCTGGATCTGCTGGCCGGCAACAACCTGGTGAACTAGGCGGATTGCTGGGGCAAGATGGCAAGCTGTACAGAAAACCCTCAAATGTTACTCACATTCCAGTGGACTTTTAAGAATGAAGAATTTTTTGTATTACTGTTCTCTACCAGACTCTATGTCTAGTGAAGAGTTGTATCTTGAGTTTCGTGAGTTTCTCGAGGGTTTTTCTCGTGTTAAGTGTAATAAGACTGACTCTTTAAGAATAATTCTTGAGCTTTCTGATCGCCAATGGCATACGTATACAGTTTTATGTGATTCTTTAAGAAAGAAAATAGAGGGTATTTTAGTATCGCTGTGGGATGGTGGTGATTTGGCAGTTGCTGAAGATGTCATTGCTATTACTGCAAGGCTTGGTCTTGTAGGTGTGTTTGAGTTTTTTTCTACTCAGGACGCTGATAACTTATCGCTCGAAGTCGCTGCTGAGATTAGAGCTGCAATAGCTGAGTTTGGGGATACTGTTGGCGATCCATATAGTGGTGTGCGGTAAATGTCTAGATTTTTTACGAAGTTCCTTGGAGTTCGCTTAAGGGTGTTGTCGAATTAAAAAGGTGGTTGGTTGATAACTCGCGTGGTACTGCCACCAATATTGTTCTGCCAACTGGCGCGCAAGCATCAAATAGTGGCTGGAGCGCAGGGATCGGTTTCAGCTTCGGCGGACCACAAAACGGATTCTCGTTGGATCTTGCCACCAACAAGAGCCGTGGGAATTCTAACGGCGATGACGTTACACAAACCAATGCTTCGATCAAGGCCGGGCAGACAGTACGGCTTGAAAGTGGCAGCGACACCAATCTCAAAGGTGCTGTAGTCACGGGCGGACAAGTCCAGGCCAAGGTGGGCGGCTCCGCTAGCAGCGTGCTGGCTGGGTCGTTTACCGAAACCAGCCCGAACGAAACTAACGAAGAGCGTGAAGCGAAACGCAATATCATCGCCTCGGTGGTGACTGGCATCGCCGCGATGAGCAACCCGAACGGTGTGGCTGCGGCGACTAACGCGGCGATAGCGAACGTCGACAACAACTGGTTGGCGACGCAGCAGTTGGTGCAGTTCGGGAAAGAGTTCTTGGAGGCTCAAAGTGCCGTCGACAAGATCAAGGTTTACGGGAAGTGGTTAAGCATTTCCGGCAATCAGGACCTGATTACTGGCACAGCGCTATTAAAAAGTTTCAGGGATGAAATGGCCGGTTCGGGCATTGATCTACTGCCTGTTTCTGCAGTCGTCGTGTTATCACATCCATCAAGTCACACCCATCGCGTAGCAGGATGGTGCAGACCAATATCGCTCCTGAAGAATGACTGGTTCTCGATGTGAGGCTTCAGCTATGGATACCGGCCGTGGGCTACATGACGGCTCAAGAAGCGCACCGGGACATCAGTCATTACCTGATGCATAGGTACAACTGGATCCGGCCCCACCAATTCAACGGTGGGCTGGCCCCAGCTCAGGCTGAGAACAAACTTAACGTCGTGTCCGGGATTAGTTGACCACTACAAATGTGAAAATCAGAAGTTACGATGCTCATCATGTGATAGAGAATAAATTTGGTGATAAGGCTGAATGGTGGAACATTACACCTGCGATGCGAGGTGTAGAGCATCAGGGCGGCATCCATAGAGCAGACGGTCCAGCAGAAAAATTATTTGGTAGATAACTGTGAAAAATTCAGTAGAAATGCGAAAGCTTATAGACGTAATAATATCCGCTGAGCTTTATGAAGGGGACTATGGTGACTGTATATCTAATGTTGATGCCATACTGAGCGGTGTCGACGATTCGGACCGAAAAGGCGTGCCTGCTGATTATCTGGAGTTTCTTGCAGATTTTGGATTCGGTGAGCTAGACGCTGCGTTTTATGTGGATGACGGTCCAGTAAAGTATTCTTCTATATCTGGTAGAGAAATAGAAGGGTATGAGGGTATGTACGTGTTTGCTGGTAATTCAAGTGATGCGCTATATGCTTTTGACTCTAGGAATAATTGGTCGGTGGTGGAGATCAGTTCTGAGGAAGATGGATTTAAAGTGTTGTCGACGGATTTTTCTGGTTTTATATTGGATAAGCTTAAGTATGTTGAGGAACTAGTCGTCTGGCGTGCAGATAACTGAGCCTCCAAAAGCTATTAAGAGTGGCAAGGTGCAAAAAGAGGCAGGCGATTTTGGAAGGAACGAAAGGTGTTTCTCTAACAGTTTTAGAGAAACAGTACCTGTTCCTCCCGCGTAGGTGCGTCTGACCGAGTCCCTGGTGTTTTGCAAGCAGAGGGTAATACTCTCAATAAAAGAACAGCTAGTGCATTGAATGAGTATCTTGGTGAGAATTTGGTTCCGAGTGAATGGGGCAGAGTACTTGAAGCATTAAAGGCCGATGTTGGTAAGCTACCTAATAATTTTCATGGTCGGCTGCCTAGAAAAGACTTTAGTGGTGGGAAGCCGACGGTTGATGGCGGCCCCTATAATCCCAATGTCGTTAACGATAGAAGTAACGCTAATAAGGGCTGATATGGGCGTGAAGACTACAGTTTTGGCTGTAGGCCGCACCATTCCTGTGGTTGAGCGACTACAGGCTGTATTCGGCTATTGTCACGACTCTTTTCCTTTAGCTGTTGGCCCTGCTACTCGCTCAAGTGTGCCAGTCGGTTTCGTCAGTCGTGTATTGAGGCGCGAGTAGGTCGATAAGGAAAAACCATGAATGCCCATAAGCGTCCGTTGCAAGTGTTCGTGACGCCTTGTCTGGGGTAGGCACGGGGGCTCTATGTGGGGCGTATAAAGTGAGGGCTATGGGGCGCAGAACTTTTGTGGGGGGAGCGGTCATGGCTGGAGCTTTGGCAGATATTCTTTTTCTTGTGGCATCTGGCTGTAGGCTTTATCCAATTCGCCCTCTTGAACTAGTTCGTATATCGAGTGTGCCAATGGGGTGATATCAGTAATTCGTTTTATCCACTGGTTGACGTACAGCTCCACAGCCTCTTTGCTGAGGCCGATTTGAATCGCTCTGTGTTCCTGCGGTCGCAAGTACAAATCCCTTTCCGGATCCCATTGAATTCGTACCGGTGATCTGTCTTTCAGTTTCAGCCACTCCTCCTTATTGATCGAGCCGTCGGCATGACTCAAGCATCCATTTGCCAAAGCCCATTCAAAGCCCTCTCTGCTGATGTCGATGGCCAGGATGCGCTTCTGGCCCGCGTCCTTAAAACCCCAGCCTGCGCGATACATCATCCACAGGAAAGAGGGCTTAATCCAGGTCATGCGCTCCATCTTGAATGGCGGAGAAACGAATGTTCCATGGGCTAACGCGGAGTCAGCAATGGTGTCTGAATAGGCTTGGTAGACGCGAATGGTCGTTGCGTCGTAAACCGCTCTTATTTGGCGCAGGGGTATTTCTGAACCGGTTGTATGCATGGTTTCTCCTTATGAAATCAAGCGAGCGACTGTCAAGTCACCTGCTTCTGTTTAGAACACTAGCTGTTCTTGCAATCGTCATGTTGTCACACATCTGCTGTGCAACAATATGGTGTAGACCAATGTTATCTCCTGAAGGACTACAGGGTCGATTCCAATTTTTAGGTTCTGCAAAACTTTCCAGTAGATGAGTCACTGCACGAATGCGATAGGCCGCTGCGTCGTGCCGCAGGTCGATAGGTGTTTGGGTATCAATCGACAATGCTCATGGAGTATCGGTGCATGGAGGAAGCGTTACGGAGGGGGAGCTGATTTATCGTGCAGAGTCGGCAATTAAGCCGGATGCAAATGCAGGGCCTTCCGTCCTGCCACTCTCGTCAGCTTTTCATAGCGATGATTTGTTAGTGTTCGTGGATCAAACGGTGCGAGCCAACGAGGCTTTGCAAAGGACAATCGCATGAGAGCCTGGGAGAAATGTAGTAAGGGGCACTGTGGCGGACACTGGAGACCTTGGTGTTGATCTTGGTGTATCTACGGATCAGGCAACCTTGTCAGAGTTCAGATACTTTTGAGACTCTGGAAAAGGTGGATAATTTGAGGCGTATTGAGGGGGCATGTTAAACCCTGAAAACAACGTATAGGAAACCATTTCCATTTTTCCTGCACCCAAACCATAGGTAGTGCTATGAAGTATGTAAATTTGAGTTGTTTTTTGAAGACTGTTTTTTCTGCTGATTTTGGATTTTCAGAGGTCATGGCGATTGACCTTTATAAGGAGGCGGTTGATAACGCAGGTAAGAGAGGGGAGGTTGAAAAAGAATTGCTCGAGGCTTTTGAGGATGAATCGGTTTCCTGGAAGGAAATGCTGTTGAATGACGAGTGTGAAGTCATGGGTTTCGATTCTGAGGATGAGGCCCGGGCATATGCTAAACGTGTGCTGTGGGACCCTATTTTTGGATAGGGCTGATGGGGCCACTCAAAGTACTCATGAAAGCATCAGGCTATATATTTCCAGTAGAGTTCTCGGTCCGTCGTGCGACAGATTCTGACCAACGAATGGAGGTGCTGGGGACCGTGGTGGATTCAGGCCGGGGTAAGGTGTTCGACTGGATCGCCAATCTCAACGAAGTGGCTAACAGTGCCATGGTTAAACGCTTCCCACAGTTGGAAGTACAGGCCGATGCTGATAAGCCTTTTGAGGTGTCGGGATATTCGTATGATAGGGGCGTCGGAGATACCTATCGTTGCGGCCCGCTGAAAAGCACCTTTACACCAGAGCGAAGCAAGGTCTATCTGAAGGGAGTGGGGATATGAGCAAGACATTTCGTTCAATAGCAGCCGGTATGGGAACTAAGTGGGAGTCGGAAAGTGAACCTTCGTCCTTGACTCAGTGGTACTTGTCCGTTCGCGATATACCTATTGAGGAACTTGAGCTTGAAGATCTATGTCGGGCTTTGAGGCAGGGCTTATTCTTGTTGGAGTTACTGCCAGTTGCTATTGATGTTCTTTCCCAAGACCTGCTCTCAGGCTTTTTTGATGATGGTGAATTGCTGGCTTTGATTAATGATTTGCCAACGAATTACTGGTTTGATAGTGAGTTTTTAGCTCAAGGACTCTTGTCTGTTCTTGTTAAGGGTAAACACTTGCTGAGTGAGGAACCTGAGACGTTGCTTGTGGCTAAAAAATTGGAAGTTAAACTGCGAGAGGTCTTGGCTAAATAGGTAGGGGGGCATCTGAATAGACTTGTGGTAGGCAGAAATAAGGGAAGCGCACTGCAGGCTGTAGGGCTTTTCTGATTAGTCCAGCAGGACGCTGTCGGCTTGGCAGGCAGCTCCAATCCCCACTTAAAAGCCCCGTCCACTTTCCAGAACAGAGCTTCCCGCGAATGGCTCCAGGCAATACTGGCACTTTGCTAAAAGTGTTGGATCCAACCGGAAACTTTCAGTCTCAAGCTCTGTTACCATGCGGCGCGCGCATCCGCTCGGCAGGGCTTGTGGCGGCTGTTTCAGCGGTTCCGGCTGCGGTCTGTCCCGGGTAACGCCCTGTGCGGGCTGGGTGCGCATAGCCTCCTGATTTCCAGACGGCATCGCCTCTTTCGCGGTGCTTTCGCTGTTCTTGTCTGTACCCGATTCCGAGGGGTGGAAGCCCCTTCGCCTATTCACCTGTCAAAGGATGATGGAGCCTTTGAACCAAGGTTCCACACTGGGAATACGCTTATGAACTACCTCGAACGCTCCATGTCCGCCCTCCGCTCGGTCGGTATCGACTTTCCCGTCCAGGAGGTGCCCGTGTTGGCGCTGCTGGACAAGGTGTCGGTGTACGACGCCAACCGGGTGACCCATATCGCTGCGACCCTGCAGCAGTCCACGGTGTTCAACGCTTCGGTGCGCGACAAGTTGCAGAGCATGGATATCAGCACCCGTTATGCCGATATCGCCGCCAGTTTCGATTCGATCCAGACCGATGCGCAGCAGATGATGGAGTGGATGGCCGACGGCAAGCTGCAGTTCTCCGAGCGTATCCAGCTGGCCTGGCTGAATATGCGCCGCGGCTCGATTCCGGATCGTTTCGAGGACATTCGCAAGAACTACCTGGCGGTGGCCAAGTCGGCCAATGAGCAGATCCAGCTGGAAACCCTGATCCTGGAGGCGTACCAGGATTATCGCCTGGCCATGAAGTCGGCCGAGGTCGATGCCTGTGAGGTGCAGAAGGTGGCCCAGGCGCAGCTGGACGCGGGGCGCAAGACCCTGGCGGACGCCGGCGCGGCGCTGGAGGTGGCCGAGCTGGAGGCGGCCGAGCGGGTGAAGCTGGAGCTGGCGCGGGATGTGGCGCTGCGCGATCTGCAGGACGAAGACAAGCGCTACCAGATCATCACCGACATCGCCGATCAACTGAAGGCAGGCTACAACGCGGCGGAGCTGGTGTTCGCGCGCTTGAGCCAGTACCACTCGGTGAAGGAGCGCCTCTACCAGCGCGCCGTGAGTTTTTTCGCCACCAATGAAATCGTGCTCACCGGGCTGGCGGCGGGCTTCACGTCGTCCGGCGGGCTGGCCGAGGTCACCCAGACCCTCAATGCCATGAACGACGGCATCAACTCCAGCCTCGAGGCCCAGGCCAAGGTGGGCGGGGAGCAGCTCGAGGCCGCGTTGAAAGCAGGCTATGGGACCAACCTGAAGGTCAGTTCGGTCAAGGCCCTGGCCGAAGCCGTGGTCGACTTCCAGGCCAGCAGCCTGAGCCTGATCCAGGAGCTGCGCAAAGAGTCCGCTTCGGCGGCCGCCGAGATCGAGTCGATCACCGAGGACAGCAAGCGTCGCTTCAGCGCACTCCTGCAAAAGGGGCTCTGAGGTGAGCCAGGTTTCCCTCACCGAACAGATGGGGGCCATGGCTCTGATCGACGAGCTGAGGCACAGCCAGGCCGAGGTGCAGAAACACCTGGACCTGCCCCGGCACCGGCTGTTGGTGGCCGAGCGGATTCGCGAGTACTACCGCTCCCGGGGGATCGAGGTCGAGGATGCCCTGGTCGAGGAGGGGGTGCGCACTTTCTTTGCGGCCCGTTTTGCCTACCAGCCCCCACCGCTCGGCTTCTGGTCAAGACTGCTGGCTGAGTTCTACATCAGTCGCGGTAAATGGCTCGGACCTGCGTCCGTCGCTTTTGTCCTGAGCGGGGTGGTGGTATTCGGCTTTTCTTTCTCGTCGAGTTTTTTGGGCGGGATGAAGACCAGCCTTGCCCAGAATAAGGTCAACCGGGCCCAGGAGCTTGCACAAAGTGAGGCTGTGCAGCTTGGACAACTGCAAAGTCGGCTGACCGCGCTTGAGGCCGATATGTTCGCGGCAAATGTGCCGGCGGCAGAGCGCCTGTTCGAGCTGGCTAGAGAACGGCTGGATCAGGTGCGTGGCCTGATGCGGATCACGCTCCCGTCGAAGGTCTCCGCCGAGAGCCGGAAAAATGACCTTGCACTGGTCGACCAGGCGAACAAGAACTTGCAACAGGGCACTGCTGATCTCCAGGCTATCGAGGCTGGGTTGAATGACCTGTCGCAGCTCCTGGCGGCTGCGGCGAAATTGAGAGAGCTGCTGGCCTCTGCCCCGTACACCTCACTCAGCAGTACCTTCCCAGAATTGATGACCCAGGCTGGCGATGCGCGATCCGCGCTGGACCATGCCGACACCCAAGGTGTACCGGCGGCGCGGACGGCGGTCGATAAACTGGGCGCCCTGATCTCCCGAATCGACATGATCAGCCCCTATCTCACCCGCTTGCAGGATGCACAGAACGGGGTCCGCAAGATGGGCTTGAGCGCAGAGGACTTGGTTCAGTTTCAACCCCTGTTGGCAGCGGTGAATGAGGCTGTCTTGGGGCTGAATACGGCGGCGGCCGAGCATGGCCTGCAAGAGGTCGAACGACTGCGAGCCGTCGCGGCCACACCCTTGACCCTGGAAGTGGTCAGCCGTACCGGCGAGAAGTCGATGATCGAGCGCAACTACGATCCCACTGGGGGCAAGAGCTGGTACCTGCTGACCGAGGCCAGCGATGCCTCGGGCAATGTGGTGGCGGTACCCATCACCAGCATCGAGAGCGGAGAACGGCGTTATGCCTCGATTTTTGGCGTGCGCGTCAGTCAGGCCACCTATCAGGCGGCCAAGCAGGACAAGCTGCAGGATGGCCATGTCGACGACCGCCTGATGGGCCGCAAGGCTGCCAATTCGCTGACCTTCACCTTCGTCAAAGGGCCGGTCAAAACCAAACCTGATTACATCCTGGAGTGGTAATGAACGCGAGCAGCATGATGGCGTCCCTTGGCGAGAACTCCCGGCGATACGAGGCCGAACTGCGCAGGTTCCAGCTCGAGTTGTCCACTGCCCACGAGCAGGAGCTGCGCCTCCAACAGCAGATCGCTGGCGTGTTTCCACAGATCGCCAATCTGCAGTTGGCCGGTGGCGCTCGGCTGTCGGGCGAGGTCCAGCGCTTGCTGGAGCAGCGGGAGCGGACCGAGTCCGGGTTGCGTGAGCAATTGGCGCAGGCAGAGGCGGAGGTGGCCAAGCACCTGCAGGAGATGTCGACGGTTTCCCAGGAAATCGAGGCCCTCATTGCGGATGTCGACCTGCAGTTGACGGTGGATCCGGCGTACCAACGGCAAGCCGCACTCCTCGCCGAGGCCGTCGAGCGGGGCGACGAGGCGGCGGCGTCTTACCGGGAGCTGCGTGACGAGTGCCGCGGCAAGCTTCAGGTGTTTCAGAACGAACCGCTGTACCTCTATCTGAAAGGCCGTGGGTACGGCACCGATCGTTATGTGGGCCGGACGTTCTTTCGAGAGCTGGATCGGTGGATTGCCCGCCTGTGCAATTTCCCGCAGAACAGTGCGACCGAGCAGAGCCTGCTGGCCATGCAGGAAGCCAACGAAGGTGCCCAGTGGCAACGGGACAGCCAGCGGGCCGTCCAGGAGGCCGAGCTGGCGCGGCTGTATCAGGAGGCCCTGGCGGGCACCCTGTTGTCGGTGCTGGAGGCGCGCCTGAAAACGGAGCGCGAGGCCGTGGAAGCTGGCAAGGCCCAGGCCAATGCCGTTCATGAACGCCTGGGGCTGTTTCTCTCCAAGGGCGACGAGCACTTTGCCCAGGCGGCCGAGCTGTTGTCCCGGCAACTGGTCGAGATGGACGATGCCACGCTCGAGCGCCTGGCCAGACAAACAGCGACGGCGCAGGACGACGAACTGGTGCGCAAGCTGGGTGGATTACGCGCTGAACTCGATGACCTGCGGCTGCGGGTGCCGTTCCTGGAGATGAAGTGCCGGGATGCCGAGCACGACTATGGGAGGGCCAAGCAGCTTGAGCGCGATCTGCTTTCGGGTGGGTCCGTCAGCATTAGCTACAGCTATTCCGCAAGCCTGAATCTGGATGCGTTGGTGGCCGGCTTCATGCAGGACGCGCTGTCCCTCTCCCAGGTGGCGAATGAGGTGGAGAGCAATCGCCGCGCAAGCCGGCCGGCTCCGAGCCTTTGGAGCAGCGGTTCCAGCAGCTCGAGCAGTCATTCCAGCAGCCGTCCAAGCCGTTCCTCGAGCAGTAGCTCAAGCTCCAGCAGCTCGTTCAGTTCCTCCCGGTCGACGGGGGGCGGTGGGTTCTCCACCAGCGACAGCCTCTAGAGCATGCTCGAGGAATAAAAACGGGGCAGCCTTGGCTGTCCCGTTTCGTTTCGCCCAGCTCCGTCGCGACTTACAAGGCCCTCACCGGAAAACAGATCTCACACTCCAGCTCACCGGTCTGCGCATCGTATCTGGCATCCACCGGATACTGTTCGAAGGCTGGTCGCGCGTCGGGCTGCATACCGCTTTTGGGCAGCCAGTCGCGGCACAGTTCGGTCCAGGCGTCGGCGATATCGGGGCCTTTGCCCTGGTAATGGGTGGTGGCGTAGAGGCCGCCGGGCAGGGTAGTGACGACGGCGGGCGCCTGGGCCTTGAAGTCGGCGGGGACTTCGATGCAGGCGTCGTAGCGGCATTTCTCGGGCGGAGTGACGTAGGGGTCGTCATGACCGATGCCGTAGCGCGCGCGGCCCGGCAGCCCGTTCTCGACCATCCAGGGGAAGACGGTCTGGCGCCAGAAGGTGCCGATACCCGGCCCGTAGGGGCCGATATAACGCAGGTAGGCGACGCGCACCGGTGGCAGTTCCTTGATTGTGACCTTCATCGTGAGCTCCTTGAGGTGGATGAAGGCGTCAGGATCGTCGAAAGCCGGGATATGCGTCTGATCAGGATTGCTCAATTCCCGCAGGCGCCGTTCGCGGATATCGCTGAGACGGCGGTGCCAGCGTTTGGGTTCGGTGCTGCGCCAGGTGCTTGGGGAGACCGAGAAATGTTGCTTGAAGGCCCGGGAGAAGGCTTCTCCGGAGCTGAAGCCGACGGCCAGGGCCACGTCCAGGATGCTGGCTTCGGGATGGCTGGCCAGGTGGTAGGCGGCAAAGGCCAGGCGCCGCCGGCGCAGGTAGTCGCCCAGGGTTTCGCCGACCCAGGCAGCGAACAGCCGATGAAAATGCCAGGGCGAAAAATGGGCGACCTGAGCGAGTTCGGCCAGCTCCAGCGGCCGGTCCAGGTGGTGGTCGATATACTCCAGCACCCGGTTCATGCGTTGGGTGTATTCGTGGAGGCTGTGGTAGGCAGGGGTCATGAGACAAGCTTAGCCGGGGACGGGCCAGGGCTGGCCGGTTTTTTTGCGGGCCGGGCGAACACACCCGGCCTTGTGGGTACGAGCCTGCTCGCGATCGCAGCTGGGCTCAGGCAGCGCCGTGACAGCAACTGGCGGCAGGCTTGTCGTCATAACGATCATGGTGCCGGACCCATTCCATGATCTCCTCTTCGTTGCGCCCCTTGGGCGTCAAGTCCAGGAAGTTGTAGGCCCCCACCAGCAGGTCCAGGCCTCGGGCGTAGGTGGAGTAGGTGTGGAAGATCTCGCCAGCATCGTTGCGGTACAACACGCTGAGGCCGGGCAGCTCTTCTTCGGCGCCGTCGGTTTTTTCGTAGTTGTAGGTGGCGGTGCCGGCGGCGACCTCGTCGGCCCGGGCGCAGACCCCGAAGTCGTAGTTGAAATCGTTGCCAGCGGACGAGACCCAGTCGAACTTCCAGCCCATGCGCCGCTTGAACGCCTGGAACTCGGCGAACGGTGCGTGGGACACCGCCACCAGCGCGATGTCGTGGTGGGCCAGGTGCTGGTTGGCGCCATCGAAGTGATCGGCCAGGAAGGAACAGCCCGGGCAACCCTCGTCCCAGCCTTCGGCGAACATGAAGTGGTAGACCACCAGTTGGCTGCGACCGCCGAACAGTTCGGCCAGGCTCAGTTCGCCCTGCGGGCCCTGGAAGCGGTATGGCTTGTCGATTTTCACCCAGGGCAGGGCGCGGCGCTCGGCGCTGAGCTGGTCGCGCTGGCGGGTGAAGGCCTTTTCGTGAATCAGGTGCTGCTTGCGGGCCTGTATCCATTGTTCCCGGGATACGACCGGATGATCGTTGAGGTGCATGACGTCTTCTCCTGCGGCTAGGGGGCGGGGCGACAGTGCCTACACAGGCTAGTCGTTTCGTCCGCGGGCAAATCGACAGCCGCCCGGCGGTCCCGCCCAACGGTCGTGCGTCTGCTCGAGCAAAGGGGCTTTTATCGGGAGGTACAGGGGCGAACGCCCTGGCGAAAACCGCCCGGGGTTATTCCAGGCGGGCGGCCTTCATGCATTTCAAGGCCTCGAACTCACCGCGCACGCCCTGGATCTTGTTGCGCAAATGTTCACGCTGGCCTGGCGTGCTTTCGGCCATCAGGTCCACCAGCAGGCTGCGCACCGCCTGTTCGGTATTGGCATAGGCCTGGCGATAATCCGGGCTCCACAGGCTTTCGCGATCGACCAGCAGGCGTTCGATGCGGGGGCCGAAGTCGCTGCTCCGGCGTTGTTCCAGGGCGGCCGTGAAATACGCCTGCCAGTTGGCGCGGTTGGCGATCCACAGGCGGTTCTGTTCGCCGAGGCTTCTCGACCAGTCCGCCACCCGCTGGGTTTGCTCGGGGCTGAGGGGGCCGAGCCAGGTCGTCAGGCGTTTTTCCATGCGCTCGCCGCGCAGCTTGATCTGCTGCTCCAGGGGCGGCTTGACGTATTTGTTCTGGCGTTCGCGCAGGTCCTTGGCAAAGGCGGCCTTCATTTCCGCGACCTGTTTATCGTCCAGGCCGCGCAGCAACTCGATGGCCGAAGGCGCGATCGCCCGGGCGACCTGAGCGATTGCCTGTTTGCCCTCGCGGATGTGCTCTTGCAGCGCGGCATCGCTGACCTGATTGCGCTCGACCATCTGCTGCACGCGGTCGAGCCAGTCCAGATAGCCGGGCAATTGCGTGCTGCAGTGCCAGGCCAGGTGTTCCTTGAGGCGCTGGTTGAACCAGATTTTCTGCTCGCGGTTCATTTCCAGGTAGTCGTTGAGCGTCCAGGGAATGATCACATCGAGGTTGCGATACGCCAGGCCGACCCGGTTGCAGGCGGTCAGCACCAGGCTCAGTAGCACTAACAGGGTGAGGCGTTGCAACCGGCGCGACATGGCGAATCCTGGCGAAGGCATGGGGTACTTATCTGAACCCGGAAGGCTTCCGGCCGTTCAGTCGCTCAATGCAACCCGGGCTCGGCCTTGACGGTGAGCAGGCGCTCGCATTGCGCGTTATGTCCAGAATAGGCGAACCAGCGCTGCCGTTGAGGTGGGCGTCGTTGTGGAGCGGTTTGGGGGGAGGAAGGGGGGAGGAAGGGGGGAGGAAGGGGGGAGTGTCCAGTCCTAGCGCTTTGAGGCTCAAAGCGCGTAGGGACCAGGAGGGGGGGCGGGGGATTATTTCTTGCCCAGGCTGATCTGCCGGGACGGGGCGGCAGTCTGGCCGCTGACGCCTTTGGCAATCTTCTGGATCTCGCCGCCGGACTTCAGGAACGCCGCAATCTGTTCGTTGATCGATTCGCTGGTTTCAACGGCTGGGGCTGGTTTTGCTTTGCTGTTGGATGCTTTTACGCGCATGGCGGCCATTAATCCTCAAGGAAATTAAATTGGCCAGGCATCATACATGAATTGCCGGGAAATTGCCGGACAAATATCCCCGCTGAAATAATTCCGGAGGATTTCTGATTAATCCTAAGTTGATGTCGGGAATATCCCCGTAACCTACTGTTTTAAATAAAGACAATGAAGCCGAGAGGGGCTTGCCTGGGGACGCTCCAGCGCAGGTGGGTGGCCGGTGGTCTGATGAGCGGCGCCGATGCTTGGCGCAAAGCCATGAATCTCAAGGTTTTCAGCAAAATTTCCGGCGCCCCGGCCAACCCGGCACGGAAAACCGGGTAGAATGCCGCCCACGCAATGAGGGTTCTGGAAATGGCTTTAGTCGGGCGCTACAACAGTTTGCAAGTGGTTAAACATACTAACTTCGGTTTGTATCTGGACGGTGGGGCAGACGGCGAAATATTGCTGCCCAATCGTTATATTCCCAAGGATATTCCCAGTGAAGATGAAGACTGGCTGAATGTTTTTATTTATCTGGACAGTGCCGACAAGTTAATTGCAACTACCGAAAAGCCCAAAGTTCAAGTAGGCGAATTCGCCAGTCTTAAAGTAGTGGAAGTCAACAGCATCGGCGTGTTCCTCGACTGGGGCCTGCCCAAGGACCTGCTGCTGCCGTACTCCGAAGAAAAGCGCCAGCTGAACGCCGGCGACTATTGCGTGGTGCACGTCTACCTCGACAAACACACCCGCCGCATCACCGCCACGGCCCGCCTGGACCGTTACCTGGACAAGGCGCCGGTGACCTACAAGGTCGGCCAGGAAGTCGACCTGCTGGTGGCCGAAACCACCGACATGGGCTTCAAGGCCATCATCAACAACAAGCACTGGGGCCTGATCCACAAGAACGAAGTGTTCAAGTTCCTGCGCCCGGGCAAACAGGAAAAGGGCTTCATCAAGGAGATCCGCGCCGACGGCAAGATCAGCCTCAGCCTGCAACCGGTGGGCGAAGAACTGGCCAGCGGCCTGAATGCCAAGATCCTCGCCAAGTTGCGGGAAAACAACGGCACCCTGGCGGTCAGCGACAAGAGCGATCCCGCGGTCATCAGCGGGTTGTTCGGGGTCAGCAAGGGCAACTTCAAGAAGGCCATCGGCGCCTTGTACAAGAGTGGCCAGATCGTCATTCATGCCGATCGTATTGAACTGACCTGAGTACGGGGTGCCCATCACCGCTGCCCACTCTGGTAGCGGTTTTTTCTGTCCGCTTGGTCGATAATCGACGGTACATTCTTCTTCGCCCCGGACCGGTTCCGGGGTTTTTTCGTTTCTATCGAGTAACTGTCATGTCCATGAATCTGCCCGAGGGTCTGCGGTGAGTATCGAACGGCGCAGCGCCGATGGTTTCGCCCTGCAAGTGATGTTGGGGCTGTGCCTGATCTGGGGCGTGCAGCAGGTGATGATCAAGTGGGCCGCGGCGGATATCGCACCGGTGATGCAGGCCGCCGCCCGCTCGGGCATTTCGGCATTGTTAGTGGCCTTGCTGATGTGCTGGAAGGGTGGCTGGGCGCAGATTGGCAGCACCTGGCGCGGTGGGCTGCTGGCCGGCAGCCTGTTCGGCCTGGAGTTTCTGTTCATCGCCGAAGGCCTCAAGCTCACCAGCGCGGCGCACATGTCGGTGTTTCTCTATACCGCGCCGATCTTCACCGCCCTGGGGGTGAACTGGTTGCTGCCCAGTGAACGCCTCAGGCCCCTGCAGTGGCTGGGGATCGTGCTGGCGTTCATCGGCATCGGTGTGGCCTTCGCCGGCGGTATCTCGCTGGACAACCTGGACACCCGCATGCTGCTCGGCGACGCCCTGGGCGTGCTCGCCGGCCTGGCCTGGGGCGCGACCACAGTAGTGGTGCGCGCCTCTCGCCTGTCCGAGGCGCCAGCGACCCTGACCCTGTTCTATCAGTTGATCGTCGGTTTCGTCGGCCTGCTGCTGATCGCGGTGCTGAGCGGGCAGGCCACCCATGTCAGCCTGACGCCGGTGGCGGTGGCCAGCGTGCTGTTCCAGGGGCTGGTGGTGTCCTTCTTCAGCTACCTGACCTGGTTCTGGCTGTTGCGCCGTTACCTGGCCTCGAACCTGGCGGTGTTTTCCTTCATGACGCCGCTGTTCGGCGTCACCTTCGGCGTGCTGTTGCTGGGCGAGCCCCTGAGCCTCAATTTCGTGGTCGGTGCGGTGCTGGTGTTGCTGGGCATCACCTTCGTCAGCGCCGAGCAGTGGTTGCGCCGGCGCATTCGCAGCTGGCTGTAGCGCTCGGCCAGGCAGTGGCGGGCTAGAGCGATCGCCGCCCAGCGCTGCAAATCACGGGATGAATCGCCGGGGCGATTCAGATTAATCCGGTAACAGATCATTGCGAACCTGGTTGAGCATTGCCTGAAACTTAGCGCTATTATCAACCCAAGCGGCTCCAGAACCCTGCCGCTGGGCACGACCCTTAAGGGGGCACTATGAAAGAGAAACTGCAGAACTGGCTTCACGACCTCGGGGTCGCACTGGGACTGATCGAGCCACCATTGCAGCCGGTGCCAATCCGCACGGACGACGAACAACGGCGTCGGCAACAGCGTCGGCGTTGATATCGGCTCGGGAGTGGAGCAGGCATCGGGCCTGCTCCCGTCATTTTTCAGCCGCGCGAAAGCGGATCCGCTCGCGATCGGTTGCAACCTTCTGATCGACCCCCGATCACTCTACCCCCGCCAACGGCCCTCAGTGCCGGGCAATCTTCAATAGAAACCGGCTCAGGTCATTGGCGCTGTTCGCCGTCTTGAGCATCTGGTCCTCTTCGTGGGTGAAGGCCGTCAGGCCGAATTCATCTTCCAGGTGGAAGATCAGGTCCTCGATATCCTGCTTGTCCAACCCCAGTTCCTGCAGACTCGCATCGTCGACAAAACTGTCATTGCCCTCCAGCAGCCGGCTGATGAAGTCATGCACGGTTTGTCGAACTTCGGCTCTTTTCATTTCGGCTCTTTCAGCAGGGGACCTGTGCCTGCTTCGAGAGGCGGGCGGGACTGTGTGCAGTACAGCACAGCTTCATGGGTGCCGACGGATCCAATCCTCGATCATGGCGCGCAGCAATTCACCCGAAAAACTGCCGAAATGGCCGCCGTGCACGGTACGTACCGGCAGCTGGTACAGGCGTTTCAGGCTGGTAGCGTAATCGTCCAGGTTGGAGTGGTAGGCGTCTTCGACCAGCGGGCCGTCATAGATGATGTCGCCGCTGAACAGGGTGCCGCTGGCGGCTTCCCACAGACTGATGCCCCCGGGGGAATGGCCGGGCGTGTGCAACACCTGGAGCTGGCGGTTGCCCAGGTCGAGCACGTCGCCTTCCTCGATCAGGCGCGTCGCCGGGGCGGCCTTGACCCGGTACTCGGCGTAGCACAGCGGACAATCCGGGTGGGCCTCGAACATCTCGTCGCCGACATAGGCGGCAGACAGGGTATTGGCGCCGTCGGGCGCGGCGAGAATCTGCGCTTCGGCGGGGTGTACCAGGCGCTCGGGGAATTCGTGGTGCCCGGCGATATGGTCGAAATGGCAATGGCTGGCCACCGCCAGCAAGGGCCGTTCGGTAAGCCAGGGCAACTGTTCGCGTAGGCTGACCAGGCCGGAGCCGCTGTCCAGCAGCAGGTCCCGGTCGCGGCCCTGGATATGCCACAGGTTGCAGCGATAGAACGGCCGGATGTAGGGCTCGTGAATCAGCCGGATGCCGTCGCTCAGGCTTTTGACTTCGAACCAGCGGTCGCGGCTGACAATCTTCATCGGGCTTTCCTCCAGGCGAAAAAAAACGGGTGCAGCCACCGACGCTGCACCCGCCGAAGAAAAATGTACGGCGTCTGACCTGAGGTTAGATCGCGTTCGCCAGTGGCGCCGGGCGCCGGGACAGCAGGCTGACCACCACGAAGCTGACCAGGCCGACGGCCAGGCTGTAGTAGATCGGGGTGTTGGCGTCCAGGCCGTCCTTGAACATGAACGCCAGCGCGGTGACAAAGCCCAGGCCCATGCTGGCGATGGCGCCGGCGGTGGTCGCGCGTTTCCAGAAGATCGCGCCGATCAGCGGGATCAGCATGCCGCCCACCAGCAGGTTGTAGGCCAGGGTCAGGGCGCTGATCACGTCGTTGACCACCAGGGCGATGCCCAGTACCACCAAGCCGGTCAGCAGGGTGAACAGGCGGTTGACCCCCAGGCTCGATTGCTTGCCGCCACGCAGCTTCGGCAGCAGGTCTTCGGTCAGGGTGGTGGAGGCGGCCAGCAGGCCGGCGCTGGCGGTGGACATCATGGCGGCCAGGGCCGCGGCGATCACCAGGCCGCGGATGCCGTCCGGCAGCGAGGCTTTGACGATGGCGGCGAAGGCGTTGTTGACGTTGTCCAGGTCCGGCAGCAGGACATGCGCGGCCATGCCGATCAGGGCGCAGGCCAGGCCGTAGAGGATGCAGTAGAAGCCGGCGACGGTGCCTGCGTATTGCGCGACTTTTTCGGTCTTGGCGGTGAACACCCGTTGCCAGATGTCCTGGCCGATCAGGATGCCGAAGAAGTAGATCATGAAGTAGGTGACGATGGTGTCCCAGCCGATGGTGGTGAAGCTAAAGCTCGCCGCCGGCAGCTTGGCCACCAGCTCATCCCAGCCGCCGACGCGGTACAGGCAGATCGGCAGCAGGATGAACATCAGGCCGACGGTCTTGATCACGAACTGGACGATGTCGGTCAGGGTCAGCGACCACATGCCGCCGATCGCCGAGTAGATCACCACCACGCCGCCGCCCAGCAGCACCGAGATCCAGAACGGCAGGCCGAACAGCACTTGCAGCACGGTGCCGATGGCGAGGATCGAGGTCACGCCGATCATCAGCGCATAGGCCAGCATGATCACCGCGCTGGCCTGGCGGGCCATCGGGTTGTAGCGCTTTTCCAGGACCTGGGTGACGGTGAAGATCCGCAGCTTGAGCAGGGGTTTGGCCAGCAGCAGGTTGAGGGCGATGATGCCCAGGCCCAGCGCGGCGCAGAGCCAGAAGCCGGAGATGCCGTGAACGTAGCCCAGGCGTACGGTGCCGACGGTGGAGGCACCGCCCAGCACGGTGGCGGCCATGGTGCCCATGTACAGGCTCGGGCCCAGGTTGCGCCCGGCCACCAGGTAGTCCTCGTGGGTCTTGGCCTTGCGCATGCCGTAGTAGCCGAGCACCAGCATGCCGGCGGCATAGATGAGTACGACGAATAGATCTAAAGCCATGTTGGCGTCTCCGATTATCTTTCTTATGGCAGAACCAGGTGGAACGTGACGGCGAAACTTTTGTTGTTGTGTGCTGCGTCCCTGCTCCGTGGCGAGAGGATGCGTCCTCGCCGCGGGCGTTGTTTCACCGCGATGGGGTGGATCAGGCTGTCTGGCGAATCACGGCTCGATGGCGTGAGTTCAGGGATTCGCGGCGTGGATCGTCGGGGCGACGCGCGCGCTCGGGGGCCGGGATCGGTCCGATCCCGTTGGTTTGGATGGGGCTAAGGCATTTTTCTTTATTGTTATTCATGATCTGCTCCGATCATCGAGGCGCGCTCATCGTGGGTGAGCGTCACCTGTTTGGCTAAGGGGGCGGCAGCCCTTCCGGCATGGCGGACAAAAGTTCGTGGCAGGCCAGCCATAGGCCTTGTCATTGTGCGTCGGACCCAGGTTTGTAAAAACGCGGGTCTCGTGCTCCTGGCTCAAGTGTTGCTCCCCTTGCATGCGCGGCTCGCTGGCGGCGTCATGAATAACGACAGCGGCGCCGCCTTGCAGGGCAGCACCGCCGGGTCTCAGCGACGCGCCACGCCGGGCAGGGCGCAGAGCATTTCATACAGCAGGTTGGCGCCCAGCAGCGAGGTGTTGCCGGTGGTGTCGTAGGGCGGCGAAACCTCCACCAGGTCGCAGCCGACCAGGTCCAGGCCCTGGCAGCCCCGGACGATCTCGATCGCCTGGATGGTGGTCAGGCCGCCGATTTCCGGGGTGCCGGTGCCTGGCGCCCAGGCCGGGTCGATACCGTCGATGTCGAAGGAGAGGTACACCGGGCCGTTGCCGACCTTCTCGCGGACTTCGGCCATCAGCGGTTCCAGCGACTTGTGCCAGCACTCTTCGGCCTGCACCACGCGGAAACCCTGCTTGCGGCTCCAGTTGAAGTCTTCGGCGGTATAGCCCTGGGCGCGCAGGCCGATCTGCACCACGCGGTCGCAATCGAGCAGGCCTTCTTCCACGGCGCGGCGGAAGGTAGTGCCGTGGGCGATCTTCTCGCCGAACATGTGATCGTTGACATCGGCGTGGGCGTCGATGTGTACCAGGCCGACCTTGCCGTGCTTCTTGTGGATGGCCCGCAGGATCGGCAGGGTGATGGTGTGGTCGCCGCCTAGGGTCAGTGGGATCACGTTGTGTTCGAGGATGTCGTCGTAGGCTTCTTCGATGATGCGCACGGCGTCCAGCAGGTTGAAGGTGTTGATCGCCACGTCGCCGATGTCGGCCACGTTCAGCGAGTCGAAGGGCGCGGCGCCGGTGGCCATGTTGTAGGGGCGGATCATCACCGATTCGGCGCGGATTTCACGTGGCCCGAAGCGGGTGCCGGAGCGCAGCGAGGTGCCGATGTCCAGCGGTACGCCGACAAAGGCGGCATCCAGGCCGGCCGGGGTTGGCACATGGGGTAGACGCATCATGGTGGCGATGCCGCCGAAACGCGGCATTTCGTTGCCGCCCAGTGGCTGGTGGAGAGTCTTGTCCACGGGATTGGCCTCATCGTTGTTTTATTTATGGGGTTTGCGGCGCGGCAGCGGCTGCCGGCGAAACCGAGTGGAGCCGATTCTGCGAAATGTAGTGGGCGGGAAGAATCGCTACGGGCAAATACTTAGTTCAGATTTTTCTAAACTAATGGCGGCTGTAAAGGATAGACTTCGGACCTGCGAGAGCGGCGGGGGCCGTGCTGACGTCATCGCAGGCAAGCCTCGCTCCTACAGGACCACATGCTTCTGCAGGAGCGAGGCTTGCCCGCGATTGGCCGTAATGCCGGCCGCCAGGCCCTCCATGAAGGAGCGTCAATGAGGTCCGGATGACCCTGATACCCGATCATCGTTGTCGATTTACCGGATGGAGCGCCCATGGCCAACGCTTTACCTGATCTGAAACTATTACGCATCTTCGTCAGCGTGGTGCGGCATCAGGGGTTCGCCAATGCCCAGCACGAACTGAACCTCTCCACCTCGGCCATCAGCACCTACATGAGCCAGCTCGAGTCGGCGCTGGGGCTGGTGCTGTGCCACCGTGGCCGCGGCGGTTTCAGCCTGACCAGCAAGGGCGAGCTGTTCCATCAGGAAACCCTGCGCCTGCTGGGCGAACTCGAAGGTTTCGAGCAGTATGCCGCGGCGCTCAAGGGCGAACTGCGTGGCACCCTCAACCTGGGGGTGATCGACTCGACGGTGAGCGACAAGGCCCTGCCGTTCGCCGAAGCCATCGGCGCCTACAGCCAGGAACACCCGGCGGTGCATTTGCACCTGTCGGTGCTCAGCCCCTACGAATTGCAGCTCGGCGTGCAGGACAACCGCCTGGACCTGGCCATCGGCGCCTTCTCCACGCGCATGAGCGGGCTGGTGTACATGCCGCTGTACCGCGAGCAGCACTGGCTGTATTGCAGCAGCCGGCACCCGTTGTTCAACGAGCGGCGCATCCCCGAGCAGGTCATCACCCAGCAGCGCATGGTCGGTCGTGGCTACTGGAGCCAGGCCGAACTGGCGCGCCACGGCTTCAAGCACAGCGCGGCGACAGTGGAGAGCATGGAGGCGCAACTGATCCTGGTGCTGTCCGGCGCCTATATCGGCTACCTGCCGGAGCATTACGCCCAGGCCTGGGCCGACAAGGGCGACTTGCGCGTGCTGCTGCCGGCCACCTTCGGCTATCAGGCGCCGTTCTCGATGATCGTGCGCCGTGGGCGCAGCCGCGAGCCGCTGATCCAGACGTTCCGCGACCTGCTCAAGGCGCAGCTCAACCAGGTCTGAGGAGGCCCGCATGTCCCCCGCTATATCAAGAGCCCGCTGCGAACGTTGTCTGCGCCCGCATACCCATTGCCTGTGTCCGTTGATTCCCCAACTGGATAGCCGCACCCGGGTCTTGCTGTTGCAGCACCCCAGTGAAGTGAACCACGCGCTGAATACCGCACGCCTGGCGGCGCTGGGGTTGAACAATGCCGAACTGATCGTCGGTGAGGTGTTCGCCGACCTGGCGACGCTGCTGAATCGCCCCGGCTATCAGGCGCGCCTGTTGTTCCCGGCGGAGGACGCGCAGCCGTTGCAGGCGTACTCCAGCGAGCCGGACAGCCAGCCCTTGCTGCTGGTAGTGCCCGACGGCACCTGGCGCAAGGCGCGCAAGCTGCTGCACCTCAACCCGCTGCTGGCGGCGTTGCCCCGGGTGACCCTGGGCGCTGGTGCGGAGTCCCGTTACCGGCTGCGCAAGGCGCCGGGGCCGGGGGCTCTGTCGACTGTCGAGGCCATCGCCCAGGCCCTGGAGACCCTGGAAGCGCCGGCCTCGTTCGAGCCTTTGCTCAAACCCTTCGAAGCCTTGATCGAGGGGCAGATCGCGGCGATGGGGGAGGAGACCTATCGACGTAACCACCTTAAGGCGCAGGACGATTCCTTGTAGCCGTTGGCGTGGGGTTTGGGTTTTTTCAGGCGGTGCGTGATGGGCCGTTCGGGGCTGCTGCGCAGCCCATCGCAGCCTGCGGCAGCGGCTACAGGTTGAGGCGGGGAAGCTCAGGCACGACGCCTGAGCTTTCGAGGCCTTAACGCATTTCCGGCAGACGGGCTTCGCTTTTCACTTCGCTCTGGGCGATCGCTTCGGCGGGCACCACGACTTTCTCCTTGTTCAGCAACTCGCCCATGTTCGCCAGCACGCGGTACATCGAGAACTCCTCGGTGTAGCGCACTTCGGTATAGCGGCGGTTGGCGTTGTACAGCTCGTTTTCGCTGTCCAGCAGGTCGAGCAGGGTGCGCTGGCCGAGGCCGAACTGATCCTGGTAAGCGGCCCGTACGCGGGTGGTGGTTTCGGCGTATTCGCGGGCGGCGGGGGTCTGTTTCTTGGCGTTGACCATGGCGTTCCAGGCCAGGGTGATGTTCTCGTTGAGCATGCGCAGCGCGTTGTTGCGGATGTCCATGGCCTGGTTGATCTTGTGCGCGTTCGATTGCAGGCGGGCCTTGTCGCTGCCGCCGCGCAGCAGGTTGTAGTTCATCACCACGCCCACCCGCCATTCATTGTCATGCCCCTTGTCGCCCTGCACGTTGTCGTTGGCGCCCACCGCGGCCTCGGCATCGAAGCGTGGGTAGAACGGCGACTTGGCGACCTCGTACTGGCTCTCGGCGGCCTGCACGTCGGCCTGGGCCGATTTCAGGTAGGGGTTGTTCTCCAGCATGCTTTGCCGGGCGTCCGGCAGGCTGCCGGGGAGCTCGCCGCGTACCGACGGCAGGCTTTCCAGCTCGTCGGGCATGCGCCCCACGGCGCTGAAGAAGCTGGCCTCGGCGTCGGCCAGGTCGACCTGGGCCGTGTCGTAGTTGTTTTCCGCCAGGGCGCGCCGCGCCTTGGACTGATCGAGGTCGGCGGTACTGCCGACGCCGCGTTCGCTGCGCAGGCCGATCTGGTCGTTGACCCGCAGGTGCGCCTGCAGGTTGTTCTTGGCCAGGGTCACCAGTTCGCGGCGCTTGAGCACTTCCAGGTACACCTCGATGGTGCGCAGGGCCAGGCTCTCGGCGGTGCCGCGGGTGTAGTAGGCCCGCGAGTTGGAGACCGACCGGGTGCGCCCGACTTCGTTGGCGGTACTGAAACCGTCGAAGAGCATTTGCCGCAGGCGCAACTCCGACTGGGTATAGGTCAGGGTCTCGGTGTGATGGTTGCCCTGCGCACGGGTGGTGGTGTTGTCGCTGTAGCCACGGCCATAGCCCGCATTCGCGTCCAGCGATGGGTAGAAGCCCCCTTTGGCGACCTTTATATCCTCATCGGCCGACAGACGGCTGTCCTGACTCGCGCGCAGCTCCGGGTGGTTGTCCAGCGTGCTTTGAATCGCTTCCGTCAGGGACATGGCCTGGGCCTGATGAGTGCAGGCCATGACTAATAAGATCGCGCTACTGAGGGGGTGGAAAACGCGCATGGGGTACATCTCCTTCATGATGTCGCTTTTCAGTTGCCAAAAAAATGACGAATTTGCCGGGTAACCTGTTTCAGGTTTGCGACAACAGATCTAAGAACATCCTGAGGAGAAGCTAAGAATGATTTCTCATAAGGTTTATTTCGAAACTGACTTATGAGCTGCATGAAAAACCGCTGGTCCTTTCCTCCGAAAAATTCCTCGATTACAAGTTCTAGAGCGGTTTCCCTGGGTCAGGACGACGCGATGAAAGGGGCCCAGGCAGGACGGGAGGGGGAGCGATACAGAAGAGGGTGGCACAGCCTTTGGTGCGACATTTTTCTGTCGCGCGCAGCACTTCTGGCCTGGGTGTCGCCGTCTGCGGAATCGGCTACATCGGCGCCGGTGGGCCGATCAGTCGCCCCATGACCCCGAACAGCCCCAGGGCTTTGAGGGTGTCCAGTTCGCCCCGGGTTTCCACCTGTTCGGCAATCAGCGGCAGGTCGATGCTGTGGGTGGTGCGAAACACCGCCTCGATGAACAGCTGCTTGTCGCTTTGCCGGTCGATGTCACGGATGTAGCTGCCATCGATTTTCAGGTAGGCCAGGCCCAGGTGCGCCAGGTTGCCGACCTGGCTGAAATGGCCACCGAAGTGTTGCAGACCGATCCGGTAGCCGCTGCCGCGCAGGTGCTGGCTCAAGCGCTGCAACTCGCTGGCCGAGTGCAGTTGGCGTTCGTCGATCTCCAGGGTCAGCAGCCTGGCCATCTCGGGCAGGGCCTCGAGCTGGGCGAGGATCTGCCGCAAGGCGTCGGGGTCGCGCAGGGCGCTGCCGGACAGGCTCAGGGCCAGCGGCCAGGCATGCTCGACCAGATAATCCAAGGTGTGTTCGAGCATGGCCAGGTCGAAGCGTGCGGCCCAGCCGAGGCGCTCGATCCACGGCAGGAAGTGCCCGGCGGCGATGGCTTCGCCCTGTGGGTCGAGCAGCCGGGCCAGCACCTTGTGATGCAGCACTTCGCTGGTGTCGGCGCACTGCACCACCGGTTGGAAATACAGCTGCAACTTGCCATGGCTCAGGGCATCGTCGATCCACGCGCGCCAGTCATGTTGGGGCTGGCTGGGGCCGGCGGTGGAGTCCCGCAGCAGCGCCCAGGGGCGTTCGGGGCGGTGCTGGGCCTGGGCCAGCGCCTGATCCAGGCGCAGCCATACGTCCGCCAGTTGTTCCCCGGGCTGGTAGGCGACAATGCCCAGGTGCGCCACCGGGGTGCAGTCGCTGGCGCCGGTCAGGCGCAGGTTCTCCAGGGTGGCGCTGATTTCCATGGCCAGGCGCTCGGCGCCGCGGGCATCCAGCCCCGGGGTGAGCAGGCTGAATTCGCCGCCGCGATTGCGCGCCGCCAGCCAGTGGCGCCGCTCGGCCTGGGCGCTGATGCGCTTGAGCAGCTCGCCGATGCTGCCGATCAGCGCATCGGTGCGCTGGCCGCCCAGGCGCTGGTTCAGGCCGCCGAGATCATTGACCCGCAGCATCAGCAGATACCCATCGGTGCTCTGCTCGTTGTGCAGTAACTGGTCGCCGAGCTGTTCGTCCAGCAAGCGCCGGTTGGCCAGCCCCGTCAGGCTGTCCTGGTAGGACTCGGTCCGCAGTTTCTCGCTGCGTGCGGCTTCTTCGGCGAACAGGGCTTCGAGTTTTTCCACCATCTGGTTCATGGCCAGGACCACCCGCTTGAGTTCGGGGGCGCGGGGGATATTCGGCAGGCGGAGAAACTGGCGCTGGCTGATGGCCTCGGCCTGCTCGACCATGGCGTCCAGCGTGCGCAGTTGGCGCCGCAGCAGCCAGCCGCTGAACATCGCGCTGAGCATCCCGCAGGCCAGCAGCCAGACCAGAGCGCCGAGGCTGCTGTCCCAGAGCCGGGCCAGGGCGAATTGCGGATTGCTCACCACTTCGACCCGCGCTATCGGTTCCCCGTCGCGTATTACTCGGGCTTCGCCGCCTTGGGGGGGCAGGTTCACCAGGCGGACGAACCAGTCGGGCACACCCTCGACGCTGGCCGCCGCCGAGCGCGCCATCAGGATACTTTCGTCCGTGCTATTCACCACCCGGATGCTGTTGTAGTAGCCACCGTCGAAGATCGAACTGACCATCAGCTCCATCAGCGCGGGGTCGTCGAACTGGCTGGTCAGGGACAGGCCCAGGGCCGTGGCCGCGTCCTGGGCGTGGGAGCGAAGCTGGCCGAGCATCTGCTCGCGGGAGCTTTCCAGGCTGACAATAAAACTGCCGCTGAAGGCCACTAGAAGGAACAGGCAAATGGCAAGAAACAGTTGCTTGATGAGCGACATGCGACACTCCCTTGTCGGATCAGCCATTGCCGGAGCAGTGTCCAGTCGAGGTGATACGGGCTGGGGGGCGTGGCGGGCTGCTCGAATGCCGGTGTCTGAAGTCTAGGCGGTATTTTTTGCGGACATGGACAGCTGGTCGGCTGGCCGGGGAGAGTATGGAGCAGACGGGGTGGCGCCGGGTTCAGGTCCTGTGCAGGGTTTTCTGGCGCAGGATGTAAATCGTCACCAGCACCGCGCTGGTCAGCATGAAGCCACGAGCCCAGGGCAGCGGTACCAGGTAGCAGGACAAGCCAATGCTCAGCCACATCAGGCCGATGGCGTAGGCCTTGCCTTTGAGCGGGATGCCATGGCCGTCCAGGTAGTCGCGGACCCACGGGCCGAGCCGCGGGTGATCCACCAGCCATCGATAGAAGCGCGGCGAGCTGCGGGCAAAACAGGCAGCGGCCAGCAGCAGGAAGGGGGTAGTGGGCAAGACCGGGAGGAAGATGCCGATCACCCCCAGCGCTACGCTCAGCCAGCCGATGGCCAGCAGAACGTAACGCAGGATCAGGGGGCGGTTGCCTATGGGCTTGGCCATAGGCAACGACTCAGTGGTGACGAGGCTTGAGAATGGCCGGTTTTTCGTCCGGCGCGTTGCACAGCAGGTACAGAGCGGTCAGGGCTTCCGGGATCTGCACGATCATGTCGTCCATCAGGTTGGCATCGCTGGCGATGTCGGAGAACTCGGGTTGTTCGTCGAACAGGCCGGAGCCGACCATGATTGGCAGGAGCATCTCGCTGACTTCTTCCTCGGCGGTTTCGAACCAGGCTTCTTCGCGCAGGAACACGCCTTCCATGAAGCCGATGCACCAGCCGCGCAGCTCGGAATCGTCTGGCTCGTCGCCGAGATCGAGGTCGCACGGCAGCTCGAATTCTTCGTCGGACGCCAGTTGGCGGGCGATATGGGCCTTGAGGGCGATCAGGGTGGACTCGATCTCTTCGCGCTGCGCGGCGTCGCGGTAGTGCGGCTCCTCGGCGAACAGGGCGTCGATCCACTCACGGTCGGGAACGCTTTCGGAACAAATGGACAGCGCAGTCAGGTAGCCATGGGCGGCCACGTAGTCCAGCGCCTCGTCATGCAGCTCATCGGCGTCGAGGAAGGCTTGCAGGCGGGTTAGTTGCTCAGCGAAGGACATTGAAGGGCTACCTTGGAGAATAAACGATGCTGAATTCTAGGCTTTCTTGAGCGCCCAGGCCAGCCGCCGCGCAGATTTGAGCGGTTCTTGAAGTTACCAACGGTCCGTTGCCGCCCCCCTTCGCCAGCAAGGGCTCGGGTATACTTGCGCGTTTTGTGATGCCCCGGCAGGCGTCGTGACGGTTCAGGAAAAGTCCGCTAACGGATTTGTCAGTGAAAACCGCGGTCTTTTCGGCCAGCCTGCACCCAGGGATTTCAGCGATTTTTGGAGTTTTTCATGCTCGAACAGGCTCAACGCGTCCTCAAGGACATCTTCGGCTACGACAGTTTCCGTGGCCGCCAAGGTGCGATCATTGAGCGCGTGGCCAGTGGCGGCGATGCCCTGGTGCTGATGCCTACCGGCGGCGGCAAGTCGCTGTGCTTCCAGGTTCCGGCCTTGTTGCGCGATGGCCTGGCGGTGGTGGTTTCGCCGCTGATCGCCCTGATGGACGACCAGGTCGCCACCCTGGAGGAACTCGGGGTCGCCGCGGCGTCGCTGAACTCCACCCTGAGCGCCGAGCAGCAGCGCGACCTGGCCACACGCATCCGGCGTGGCGAAGTGAAGATGCTGTACCTGGCGCCGGAGCGCCTGGTGCAGCCGCGGATGCTGGCGTTCCTGCAGAACCTGGATATCGCCCTGTTCGCCATCGACGAGGCGCATTGTGTGTCCCAGTGGGGGCATGATTTCCGCCCGGAGTACCTGCAACTGGGCCAGTTGGCGGAAATGTTTCCCCAGGTACCGCGCATCGCCCTGACCGCCACCGCCGACAAGCGCACCCGCGAGGAAATCGTCAACCGCCTGCACCTGCAGAACGCCGAGCGTTTCCTCTCAAGTTTCGACCGGCCGAACATTTTCTACCGCATCGTTCCCAAGGAGCAGCCGCGCAAGCAACTGCTGGCGTTCCTCAACGAGCGACGCAGCGATGCCGGCATCGTCTATTGCCTGTCGCGCAAGAAGGTCGATGAGGTGTCCGCCTTTCTCTGCGAGCAGGGCTTCCCGGCGCTGCCGTACCACGCCGGGCTGCCCAGCGACCTGCGGGCCTATCACCAGAAGCGTTTCCTCAACGAGGAAGGGCTGATCATGGTCGCGACCATCGCCTTCGGCATGGGCATCGACAAACCCAACGTGCGTTTCGTGGCGCACCTGGACCTGCCCAAGTCCCTCGAGGCCTATTACCAGGAAACCGGCCGTGCCGGCCGAGATGGCCTGCCCGCCGATGCCTGGATGGCCTACGGCCTGCAGGACGTGCTGATGCTCAAGCAGATGCTGCAGAACTCCGAGGGCGACGAGCGCCATAAGCGTCTGGAGCAGCACAAGCTCGATGCCATGCTGGCGCTGTGCGAGGAAACCCGCTGCCGTCGCCAGAGCCTGCTGGCCTATTTCGATGAAGACATGCCGAAGCCGTGTGGCCATTGCGACAACTGCGTCGACGGCGTGCAGACCTGGGATGCCACCGAGCCGGCGCGCCAGGCGTTGTCGGCGATCTATCGCACCGGCCAGCGTTATGGCGTCGGCCACCTGGTGGACGTGCTGCTGGGCAAGGACACGGAAAAGGTCCGCAGCTTCGGCCATCAGCACCTTTCCGTGTACGGCGTGGGCAAGGCGCGCAGCGAAGGCGAATGGCGCTCGCTGTTCCGCCAGCTGGTGGCCCGTGGCCTGGCCGATATTGACCTGGAAGGTTATGGCGGCCTGCGTCTGAGCGACAGTTGCCGACCGCTGCTCAAGGGCGAGGTGACCCTGGAGCTGCGCCGCGACATAAAGCCGCAGAGCGCCACCAAGAGCAGCACCAGCCAGGCCAGCCAATTGGTGCGTGGCGAGGAGCGCGAACAGTGGGAAGCCCTGCGTGCCTTGCGGCGCAAGCTGGCGGAAGAGCATGGGGTGCCGCCCTATGTCATTTTCCCCGACTCCACCTTGCTGGAAATGCTCCGCAGCCAGCCCGGCTCCCTGGCGGAAATGGCCCGGGTCAGCGGCGTTGGCGCGCGCAAGCTGGAGCGTTACGGCGAGGCCTTCCTCGAAGTGCTGGGCGGCCAGGCCGAGACGCCGAAAGTGGTGGCCGACATTCGCCACGAACTGATGACCCTGGCCCGCGCCGGCATGACACCGCTGCAGATCGCCGGGCAGCTGCAGTGCTCGGAGAAGAATGTCTACACCATGCTGGCCGAAGCCGTGGGCAAGCAGCAGTTGTCCCTGGAGCAGGCGCTGGACTTGCCCGAAGACCTGCTCGGCGAGATCCAGGACGCCTTTCTCGACGGCGAAGGCGAGCTGCCATCGGTGAGCGAAGTGGCCGAGCTGTTTGCCGGTCGCGTGCCTGAAGGGGTGTTGTATTGCGTGCGTGCGGCGCTGGAATCGGAATTCGAGATGTGAGTGTCCGGGCGGCAAGATGTAACGATTCAGTTCATGCCAAGCCTTGCCTATAGGCAACTGTCATGCTTAGCTGACTAATAATTAGTTTTCCTTAATTTTCAGTCTACTAACCATGAGTTGTTTATGCCGTTAACCGATCAACACCGTTTTGGCATGCAGTTGGCGCAGATGTCCCGAGGCTGGCGCGCCGAACTGGATCGCCGCCTGGCCGGACTTGGCCTGTCCCAGGCCCGCTGGCTGGTGCTGCTGCATCTCGCCCGTTTCGATGAAGCCCCGACCCAGCGTGAACTTGCCCAGAGTGTCGGCGTCGAAGGACCGACCCTGGCGCGGCTGCTCGACAGCCTGGAAACCCAGGGGCTGGTGCAACGGCAATCGGTGGTCGAGGATCGTCGGGCGAAGAAGATCGTCCTGTGCGCCCCGGCGCTGCCCTTGATCGAACAGATCGAAACCATTGCCACCGCCCTGCGCCGGGAGTTGTTCGTCGGTGTCGATGAAGAGGACATGCGCGTATGCATGCGGGTTCACGCCCATATCCTGGCCAATCTGGAAAAGTCTTGAGGCATAACTGACGCCGCGGATTTTTGAGCGGGCGACACCGGCAGACTATAAGAACTACCAGGTCCACAGCGGCATGCGCAGTCAGCGTATCGCCGCTGTGGTCGCTTTCGGTTATCGAAAAGGATGCTCATGTTCCAGAGTCCGTTGGCCGCTTTGCGCGGCTCCGTCCGCTTGCTTGGCCTCGGCGCTGCTCTGTCCCTGGCCTCCGCCCTGTATTCGTCCCTGGCTTCGGCGGTGGGGCTGGGTGAAATCACTGTGCATTCGGCCCTGAACCAGCCACTGGAGGCTGAGATCGCCTTGGAGCAGGCGCAAGGCCTGCGGGAGGACGAGCTGTCGGTCAGCCTGGCGACGGCCGAGGAGTTCAAGCAGGCCGGGGTCGAGCCTTTGCCGTTTCTCGATGACTTGCGCTTCACCCCGATCCTGCAGGGGGAGCGCCGGGTGATCCGGGTGGCGTCGAGCAAGCCGGTGAACGAACCTTTCCTGGATTTTCTGTTGCAGGTGAACCAGGCCAATGGCCGGCAGCTGCGCGAATACATGCTGTTGATCGATCCCCCCGGAAGTCCCGAGATAGTGCCGGCCCCGGCTCCGGTCAGGGAAGTCACGGGCTCTGAACTCGCGATGGCCAGCCAGGCGCCAGCCAAGGTGCTCGATCCCGTGGCCGGGCAACTGGCGCAGACCATGCGGGCCAACCAGCAATTGCAGAACCAGGCGCAAGAGCTGCAGAACAAGCTGCAACTGCGGGACGAACAACTGGCGCGCCAGCAGCAACAGCTGGGGGAACTGCAACGTCGGTTGGCCGAGGTCCAGAGCAAACCCACCGGTACGCCCGCGCCTGTATCCGAAGCACCTGCAACGCCAGCCGCCGCCAGTCCTCCCCAGGCAGCCGTACCGGCACCCAAGGTCGAGGGCGCGAACCCTTGGCTGATGGTGGCCGCATTGCTATTGAGCGTCTTGCTGGTGTTGCTGGTGACGCGCCGCCGTCGTCAGGCCGCGACCCTGGCGGGGGCGCCTGTCGCTGCACAGATGCCTTCTGATAGTCGACCTTCGCGGGCGCAGGCCAGTGCAGTGACGACTGTGGCTGCCGGGGCGCCGCTCCGATCGACGCCCCCTGTGACGCCGATACAGCCGCCCGCGACAGAGGATCGGCGCGCCGCTCGCGAGCCGTCGTTCGATGTCGACTGGGACCTGATCGCCCCCGCCGAGCCTGCCCGCGTGCCGGCGCCTCCTGCCGTCGTATCACCGCCCCCCTTCGATGCCGACTCGATCGTCTGGCGCCTGGAGGAGCCGGACGAGCCGCCTCCAGCACCCAAACCGAGCGGGGCGGCGGGAATCAGAAGGTCTGGCCCAGATTGAGGTAGACCGCTTTCTGGTTGTCGTCGTTGAAGCCGTAGCTGAAATTCAGCGGCCCCAGCGGCGTGTCGAAACCGAGGAAGATGCTCGCGGCGTTGATGTAACCGCTGTCGAACGGGTTGTCGTTGTTCCAGGCGCGGCCACGCTCCAGCGATCCGCCGATGTACAGCGGGAAGTCCAGGGGCAAATAGGAGCGTGGGGTCAGGCGCCGGTAGTAGACGCCCCGCATCAGGCTGATGTTCTGGCCCGAGAGGGCGTTCTCGCGAAAGCCCGACAACTGCCGGGCGCCGCCGAGCACGAAGCTTGAAGTCACCACCTCTGCTTCATCCAGGGTCCGGCCATAGCGGCCGCCGAGGATAAAGGTGTTCGGGCCGCTGCTCAGGGCCTTGTCCAGTTTGAATTCCCACTGCCGGTAGCGCTTGTCCGAGCCCAGGCCGGGTTCGAACTGGCGCAGCGACAGGCCGATGTCCTCACCTTCATGGGGGAAGTACACGTTGTCCAGGGAGTCGAACGAGTAGCGCAGCTCGTAGTAGCCCTCGCTGAAGCTTTCGCTGGGCAGGTTCTGGTCGCCGACGCGCACCTTGGCCTTGCCCCAGGCTTCGCCGACACCGAAGCGGATCTCGCCGCTGTTGCCGATCTGGCGCCCGATATTGAGGCCGAAACCGTAGCGCTCCAGGCGGTATTCGGCGATCGGGTCGTTGTCCAGCACGGCTTCGATGTTCTGCGATTCGAGGCCGATGAACGGCGCGATGAAGTAGCGCGAGCCAATATCCAGTGGCTGATAGAACTCGCTGTAGAGTTCCTGATGATCGCCGATCTGCACCCGGGTCAGCCATTCGGCGCCGAGGCTGTTGATGCCGTTGACCCGGTAGCTGGCGCCCAGGTTGAAGGCGCTGTCGCCTTGCATGTCGTCGGACAGGTTCAGCCCCAGGCGCAGGTAATCGGTACCGGCGCGTTTGCCCCGGGCGTTGATCACCAGGGTGTGCTCATCGCCTTTGTGGACCACGCGGTATTGTACCTGCTCGAAGTAGTCCAGGCCGTACAGGGTGCCCATGTCGGTCTGCAGCCGGCCCAGGTCGAGGGGCTCGCCGATGTGCTGGCGGATGTAGTAACGGATCACGTCGTCGCTGACTTTCGAATCGTTTTCCACCCGGATCGCGGTGATGACCGGGGTGCGCTGGCCGGGCGAGCGCGCGGCGTTCAATTCGGCGTTCAGCGCTTCGGCCGGACGCAACTGCGCCAGGCGCGCGTCGAGGATGCGGGTGGCGCGGTAGCCGGCGTCGATCATCTCCTGGGCGCGGCCGAAGTCGGTGACCGCGAAACTGGCCAGGGGCGGCTGGATCAGCACGTCATTCTTGTGCAGGGTCGCCAGTTGCTCTTCGGAGTTGCGCCGGGTCATCAGGGTGATCGACTGGTTCAGCACATCGACCACGTTCGCCAACTGCTGGCGCGAACGCAGCGGGGTGCCGATGTCCACCACTATGGCGATATCCACGCCCATGTCGCGGGCTACATCCAGCGGAATGTTGTCGGTCATGCCGCCGTCCACCAGCAGCCGGCCATCCATCTCCACCGGGGCGAACACCGCCGGGATCGACATGCTGGCGCGAATCGCCCGGGGCAGGTGGCCCTTGCGGAACACCACCTTCTCGCCGCTGGAAATGTCCGTGGCCACTGCGCGGAACGGGATCGGCAGTTTGTCGAAGTCCCGGGTATCGCTGGCGTGGGCGAACATGCTTTCCAGCAGCAGGGCCAGGTTCTGGCCCTGGATGACCCCCAGCGGCAGACCCAGGCTGCCGTCGTCGCGGAAGCTGAGTTTCTGTTTCACCAGGAAGTCGCGGTCATCCTGCTTGCGCCGAAAGGGTATGTCTTCCCGGGGCGGGGCATCGGACAGCGCCTGTTTCCAGTCGATGCTCAGGGCCAGTTTTTCCAGCTCGTCGATCTTGTAGCCCGAGGCGTACAGCCCGCCGATCACCGCGCCCATGCTGGTACCGGCAATCGCATCGATCTTCACTCCTTGCTCTTCCAGGGCCTTGAGCACGCCGATATGGGCCAGGCCGCGGGCGGCGCCGCCGGACAACACCAGGCCGATCTTCGGCCGTGGCGCTTCGGCGGCGTGCAGGAACAGGGGCAGCAAACACAGGCACAGGCAGGACAGCAGACGGCGCATCACGGATCTCGGGGCGAGCGATAAAGGCGGTTATTATAACGGCGCCCTTGAGCCCCGGAGTCGGCAGCACCATGACAGAACGTAAACCCGAAGTGATCATCACCTATTGCACCCAGTGCCAGTGGCTGCTGCGCGCCGCCTGGCTGGCCCAGGAGCTGTTGAGCACCTTCAGCGACGACCTGGGCAAGGTGTCCCTGGAACCGGCCACCGGCGGTACGTTCCGCATCACCTGCGATGGCGTGCAGATCTGGGAGCGCAAGGCCGATGGTGGTTTCCCCGAGGCCAAGGTGCTCAAGCAGCGGGTACGCGACCAGATCGATCCGCAGCGCGACCTGGGGCACAACGACCGTACTCAGTGAGACGCGGGTTCCTGCACCACGGCTTTCTTGCCTGAGCCGGACAGGCTGCTGGAGACCACGATGGCAAAGATGATCAAGGCCCCGCCGATCAGCATGCGCAGCGTCGGTGTCTCGCCGAACAGCAGCCAGGCCACGGTAATCCCGTAGACCGGCTCCAGGGCGAACACCACCGCCGCGGTGCGCGCCTTGATCACCGCGAGGCTGGCAACGAACAGGCTGTGGGCCAGGCCGGTGCAGAAGATGCCGAGCAGGCCGATCCACAGCCAGTCGATGGCGCGCACCTCGCTCAGCCCCGGCGCCGCCACCGGCAGCAGGCACAGGGCGACCACCACGTTCTGGCACAAAGCGGCTTGCACCGCCGGAATGCGCGCGGAGCTGGCGCGGTTGCTCAGCGACAGCAAGGCGAACAGCAGGCCCGAGCCCACGGCCCAGAGCAGCCCGCTGGTGGCTTCGCTGGCGAGGTCGAATGCCGGCGTGACGAGTACCAGGCCGACGCTGACCAACAGCACCAGGACGATCTCGTTGAGGCGGATCCGCTCGCGGAAGATCAGCCCCTCGAGGATCACCGTGAAGGCCGGAAAGCTGGCGAAACCCAGGGTGGCGATGGCCACGCCGGCGACTTTCACCGCGATGAAAAAGCTCACCCAGTGTCCGGCCAGTAGCAGGCCGCTGAGCAGCAGGCGGCGCCAGTCGGTGGCTTGCAGGCGTTGCCAGCGGATGCTGCTGGAGAGACGGGCGAAGAACGCCAGGGCCAGCACCGCGAACGCTGCCCGGCCGAACACGATGATGGCGGGCGAGGCGGCGGCGAGTTTGCCGAATACACCGGTGAGGCCGAACATCAGTGCGCCGATATGCAGGGCGCCAAGGGCAGTACGCGGAGTCATTTCAATCCTTCAAAACAGTTGAGCGGAGCGCTGCCAGTCTAAGGGCCCGGGCCGGCTTCGGTCTGTCGCGATCCTCGCGTTTTTTGTCGGCAGCCTAGCGCTTGCCAGCTCGCCGCAGTTGCCCGGGGGAGACACCGAACTCGCGCAGCACCGCTGCGGCGAAGGCGCTCTGGGAGCTGTAGCCGACGCGGCTGGCGATCTCGCCGATGGGCAGCGCCGACTCGCGCAACAGGCCGGCGGCCATCCGCAGGCGCCGGCTGCGGATGTAGTCCATCGGCGTCTGCCCGCATTCGGCGATAAATCGCGCATGCAGGCGGGCGCTGGACAGCCCGGCGATTCGCGCCAGGTCCGCCACCTGCAGCGGGTGGGCGGCGTGGCGGTCGATATGTTCATTCAGGGCGGCATAGGGCAGGCGCCGGCCGCCGACGGTGGCGGGGCTGACCTGGTTCAGGCTGGCCAATAACAGCACGGCGCCTTGCTGGGCGATCAGCGGGTCGTTGACCGGGCTGCCGGCCAGCCAGTCGACCAGCTGGCTCTGCGCCATATCCAGGGGCAGGCGCCCGGCGTTGTCGAGCAGGCGTCGGCTGGCATCGGCGTGAGCGCCCAGGGACTGCACCAGCCAATGCTCGCCGGGGACATCGAGCACCAGGCAGCGGCTGCCGTTGGGGCTGCCGCAGGCATGGTGGGCGCCGGAGGGCACCACCGCGACGCTCTGCTGGACCACCTGGCTGCCCCGGCCGTCGACCTCGAAGTCGAGCTGGCCCGACAGGCCGAACACCAGTTGCGCGTGTTCGTGGCTGTGGACGATCAGGTCGTGGCTGTAGTGGCGTAGCGTGAGGATCGGTCTCATCACGGTCTCCTTGGCAGACGCGCAGTCTACACCGGCGGCCCGCGGCCAGGGCTGTCACCGGACTGCCGTATTTCTGTCATGGGCGATTAATCGCTGGGGTGCAAGCTCGCAAAAAATGCAGGAGCGTGCCCATGACCAGTGCCGAACTCGCCAGACCCAGCCGTAAACAACGCGTGCGCACCTTGTGGATTTCCGATGTGCACCTGGGCACCCGGGACTGTCAGGCGGAGCATCTGTCGCAGTTCCTCAAGGGCTATCACGCCGATCGGATCTACCTGGTCGGCGATATCATCGACGGCTGGAAGCTGCGCAGCGGCATGTACTGGCCCCAGGCCCATACCAATGTCATCCGCCGTCTGCTGACCATGAGCAAACGCGGCACCGAGGTGATCTATGTCACCGGCAATCATGACGAATTCCTGCGCCGCTATTCGAAGCTGATGCTGGGCAATATCCAGTTGGTGGACGAGGCGGTGCATGTCACGGCCGATGGCCGGCACCTGCTGGTGATCCACGGCGACCAGTTCGATGTCATCACCCGCTACCACCGCTGGCTGGCCTTTCTCGGCGACTCGGCCTACGAATTCACCCTGACCCTCAATCGCTGGCTGAATCACTGGCGGGCACGCTACGGCTACGGTTACTGGTCGTTGTCGGCCTACCTCAAGCACAAGGTCAAGACCGCGGTCAGCTTCATCAGCGACTTCGAAGAGGCCATCGCCCACGAATGCGTGAGGCGCGAGTTGCACGGCGTGGTGTGCGGGCACATCCACCATGCCGAGATCCGCAAGGTCGGCGAGGTGGACTACCTCAACTGCGGGGATTGGGTCGAGTCGTGCAGCGCCCTGATCGAACATTGGGACGGCACCATCGAGCTGTATCGCCTGGCCGATGCCCAGGCCCGGGAGGCGCAGCGCAAGGCGGAGCAGGCGAAGGTGGCGGAGCTGGCTTGAGGGTGTTGTCGCCCGAGCGGGCATTATCGCGGGCCAGCCTCGCCTGCTTGAAACCGTAGGAGCGAGGCTTGCCCGCGATGGCCTGTGCAGCAGGCGTCGGGATCAGGCCGGCGCAGGTTCCTGCAGGGCCGCCTTGTAGATCGAGTTTTTCGGCTGGGCGAACAGGCGTTCGAGCATGGGTTCGAAAAAGCTCAGGGGCAGGCTGTCATAGTCCGGATCGAACGCCGCGGCATCGTACTTGGCGCAGAACTCGACGGTGCGCAGGTACAGCGGGTGCTCCTTGAATTGCTCGCGCAGGTGCCGGTCCATGCCCAGGTGGTGGAAGAAGTAGTAGCCCTGGAAGATCCCGTGCTTTTCCACCATCCACAGGTTTTCGGCGCTGACGAAGGGTTTGAGGATCGCCGCGGCGATATCCGGGTGGTTGTAGGAACCCAGGGTGTCGCCGATGTCGTGGAGCAGGGCGCAGACCACGTACTCCTCGTCGCGGCCGTCATGCCAGGCCCGGCTGGCGGTTTGCAGCGAGTGGGTCAGGCGGTCCACCGGAAAGCCGCCGAAATCCCCCTCCAGCAACTTCAGGTGCGCCACGATGCGTGCTGGCAGCTGCTTGGCGTAGGCACTGAAATCCGCGGCGATGATCGCCCAGTCTTCCTGGGTGCCATCTTTCATGTGGGTGAAGCGGGCATGGGCGTTCATCGGCAATCCTCTTGTTGTTTTGGTGGGCAACGATTCGAGTGTATGCCTTGGATCCAACCCTGCACTGTCTGCGCGAGACGGCTTGCTGTCCGGCCGAGCCTCGTGGCCTGTGAGCTAGAACGGTACTTTGCCCAGCAGCATGTCGCGGTACATGACGAAATCGCCCAGGAGGCTGTAGAGCGGATGCCGGAAGGTGGCCGGGCGGTTCTTCTCGAAGAAGAAATGCCCGACCCAGGCGAAGCTGTAGCCGGCCACCGGCAGGGCCAAAAGCAGGAGCCAGGCGCCTTTGCCGATGGCGAAGGCGAGGATGAAGATCACCAGGCTGGTGCCGAGGAAGTGCAGGCGACGGCAGGTGCTGTTGCTATGTTCGCCCAGGTAATAGGGATAGAACTCAGCGAAGCTGTTGAATGGCTTGATGTTATCCACGACTGCGATCTCTGTGGTTTTTGTTCTGTCGGCGGGAGGCTCGGCGGGGCGCTTATTTGAGTCTAGAGTCATCAGTGGCTGTCGCCAGTGACAATGGGCGCCACTTTAGTATCCTTGGGAAATCGGCCGTGGCATGCGGCTCATCATGTAAAGACCCCACCATGAGCGAACGAACGACTTCTGCAAGCTGGGCACTGGGAATTGTCAAAGCTCTGGAGATGGACGGCCTGGATTGCCGTGCATTGTTCAAGCAAGTCGGGCTCGACTACGCCGCGCTGGAGGATCCGGATGCCCGCTTCCCCCAGGATTCCATGACGCGCCTCTGGCAGCGCGCGGAGGCGCTGTCGGGCAACCCGGCGATCGGTCTGAACATGGGCAAGGTGGTGCGCCCGGCCTCCTTCAATGTCGCCGGCTACGCCCTGATGTCCAGCCGGACCCTGGTCGAGGGTTTCCAGCGGCTGGTGCGTTATCAGCGAATCATCGCGGAAAGCGCTGACTTGAGTTTCCAACTGTTACCCGAAGGTTATGCGCTGATTCTGACGGTGCATGGCGATCATCTGCCGCCCACCCGGCAAAGTGCCGAAGCCTCGCTGGCCTGTGCGCTGGCGCTGTGCGGCTGGCTGACCGGGCGTACGCTGCAACCGCGCCAGGTGCTGATGCAGGGGGCTCAGCCTGTCGATCTGGAGCCCTACAAGAAGGCGTTTCATGCGCCGCTGGTGTTCAACGCGCCTTACGATGCGCTGATTTTCGAGCGGGCCGATATGGAGGCGCCGTTGCCGACCGCCAATGAGGCCATGGCGCTGCTGCATGACCGCTTTGCCGGTGAGTACCTGGCGCGGTTCTCCGAAAGCCGAGTGACGCACAAGGCGCGCCAGGCACTGTGCCGGTTGCTGCCCCAGGGCGAGCCGAAGCGCGAGGTGGTGGCCCAGAGCCTGCACCTGTCGCAACGGACCTTGCAGCGGCGTTTGCAGGAGGAGGGCACCAGTTTCCAGACCCTGCTCGACGACACCCGCCGCGAGCTGGCCGAGCAGTACCTGGCCCAGCCGCGCATGACCCTGCTGGAGATCGCCTATCTGTTGGGGTTCGCCGACCCGAGCAACTTTTTCCGCGCCTTCCGCCGCTGGTTCGACGTCACGCCCGGCGAATACCGGGCGCGGCTGCTGGAGTCCCCGGCCGCGGTCAGTGACGCCAGAACGCCGGAATACACAACACGAATACGGTGATGATTTCCAGCCGGCCGAGCAGCATGCCCAGGGACAGGATCCACTTGGCGGCGTCCGGCAGGGTGGCGAAGTTGCCCGCCGGGCCGATGGTCTCGCCCAGGCCCGGGCCCACCCCCGATACCGTACTGGCGGCGCCGGTCAGGGCGGTCATCCAGTCCACGCCCAGCAGCGACAGCGCCAGGGCGATCACGCAGATGGTGATGGCGAAGAAGAACGAGAAGGTCAGGATCGAGCGGACGATCTCCTCGTCCAGGCGGTGACCGTTGTACTTCTGCTTGATCACCGCGCGCGGGTGAATCAGCTGGTTCAGGTTGGCCTTGAGCAGGATGTAGGCCACCTGGAAGCGGAAGATCTTGATCCCGCCGGCGGTCGAGCCGGAGCAGCCACCGACGAAACCCAGGTAAAAGAACAGCATCAGCGAGAAGTTGCCCCACAGGCTGTAGTCGCCCAGGGCAAACCCCGTGGTGGTGACCACCGAGGTGACGTTCAGCGCGACGTGCCGCAGGGCTTCCAGCCAATGCAACTGGGTGGTCCACCAGTACCAGGTGCCGAGCACCAGCCAGGTCACCAGCAGCATGCCGAGCAGGCCCTGGACCTGCTGGTCCTTGAGCAGCGCCCGCCGGTTGCCGCGCAGGGTGGCCACATACAGGGTGAACGGCAGGCTGCCGAGGATCATCACCACCACTGCGACCCAGTGCACCGCCGGCTGCGGCCAGTGGGCCAGCGAGGCGTCGGAGGTGGAGAAACCGCCGGTGGAAATCGCCGACATCGCGTGGTTGATCGCGTCGAACGGGCTCATCCCGGCCCACCAGAAGGCCAGGCTGCCGAGAATGGTGATGCCGACGTACGCCGCCACGATCAGCCGCGCCACCATGTGCGAGCGCGGCATGACCTTTTCCGAGCGGTCCGAGGATTCGGTCTGGAACAGGCGCATGCCACCGATCCGCAGTAGCGGCAGGATCGCCACCGCCATGCCGATGAAGCCGATGCCGCCGAGCCAGTGCAGCAGCGAGCGCCACATCAGGATGCCCGGCGACATAGTGTCCAGGCCGCTGAGCACGGTGGCGCCGGTGGCGGTGATGCCGGACATGCTTTCGAAGAACGAGTCGGTGTAGCTGATGTGCTGGGTCAGCAGGAAGGGCAGGGCGGCGAAGATGCACACCACCAGCCAGCTGGAGACCGTCAGCAGGTACATGTCCCGCGGGCGCAGGTGCACATGTTCCGGGCGGCCGGGGATCACCAGGGCCAGGCCGGCGACGAAGGTGATCATGCTGGCCCAGAGGAAGGAGGGCAGGTCGCCGGTACGCTCGAACAGCACCAGAGTCGCCATCGGGATGACCATGGCGATGGCCAGGGTAATCAGGAAAATGCCGATGATGAAACCAATGATCCGTAGGGTCGGCAACGCCATGAGGTCCACTCGGGGCTGATAAAAGAGGGCGCCATTCTACCTGCGGGGCAAAGCATGTAAACCGGCATCCGGGAGGCACTTATCGGTAGAATGGCCGGACATTTTTTTCAGGAGGTGGCCGATGGAGGCTCTCGACGCATTGCTCAACCGTGTTTCCGTACCGCGTTTGCTGGACCCGGCGCCGACGGCGGCGCAGCGGGAAGTGCTGTTCGCGGCGGCACTGCGTGCCCCGGATCACGGCCAGCTGCGGCCATGGCGCTTTCTGACTGTGGAGGGCGCGGCCCGCGAGCAGTTGGGCGAGCTGCTGGTCGAGGCGGTGCAACTGCAGGGCGGCGAAGTGACCCAGGCGGCCCTGGACAAGGCCCGGGCCATGCCACTGCGCGCGCCGTTGGTGGTGGTCGTGGTGGCCCGCCTGCAGGAGCACTTCAAGGTGCCGAAGTCGGAGCAACGGCTGGCGGCCGGCTGTGCCGCCCACGGCATCCTGCTGGCGGCCTATGCCCAGGGGATCGGCGCGGTGTGGCGCACTGGTGAACTGTCCTATTCGCCCCATGTGGCCAAGGGGCTTGGCCTGGGCGCGGACGAGGAAATCATTGCGTTCCTTTATCTGGGCACGCCGCAGAACGAGCCACGGGTCGCGCCCAAGGTGGATACGGCGGAGTTCGTCAGTGCCTGGTCGGGCCAGGCCTGAGCGTAGAACCCTGTTGTAGCCAATCGCGGGCGGCGGTCCGACTTGCCCGCGAAGCCGTTCAGGCCTGAGGAGGAACCCCAGGCACCAAGGGCAGCTCCAGGCTGGCGATAAAGCCACCCTGGGGATGATTGTCCAGGATCAGGCTGCCGCCATGGCGTTCCGCGGCGCGCCGGGCGATGGCCAGGCCGAGTCCATGCCCGGCTGCGGTCTGGCCCGGCGCCCGGTAGAACGGCTCACCCAAGAGGCTCAGGTGCTCCACCTCCGCACCGGGCCCGTGATCCCGCACGCTGAGCACTATCCTGTCGCCCTGACGCAAGGCCAGCACCTCGATCGGTTGTCCGACCGGGTTGAAGCGCTGGGCATTGCGCAGCAGGTTGTCCATTGCCCGTTCGATCATGGTGGGCCAGCCCTTGAGGCTGAGCTGCGACTCGGCATTGATCTGTACCGGCTGTTCCGGGCAAGCCAGTTGGGCGTCCTTCTGCAGGTTGCCGAGCAGGGCATTGAGGTCGACGTCCTCGGCGCTGGCGTTGTCGGAGTCGACCCGGGCCAGCACCAGGATTTCGCTGATCAGGGCTTCCAGGCGGTCGCATTCGCGGGTCAGGCGCGGCCAGAGGCGTTCCCGCTCCTCGGCGCTGGCGCGTTCGGCCAGCGCCAGGGCGATACGCAGGCGCGCCAGGGGCGAGCGCAGTTCGTGGGAGACATCCCGCAGCAACTGGCGCTGGCTGCCGATCAGGCTTTGCAGGCGCGAGCCCATGCGGTTGAAGTCCTTGGCCAGCACGCCGAACTCGTCGCGGCGGGCCGCCAGGCGGGCCAGGCTGTTCTGCTGGTAAGTGGTTTGCCCGAGTTCATGCACTGCGCCGCGCAGACGGCTGAGGGGGCGGGTAATGGACAGGGTCACCAGCAGGCTGAACAGGGTCAGCACCACCAGGGCGATGGTCAGGGCGCTCAACGGCCAGATCAGGCTGTCACGGTGCCAGGCGCCCAGTTCCGGGTGGGGGATCCGGTAGATCATCAGGTAGGTGTCGCCGGTTTTCGGGCTGGTGTATTCGGTGGTCAGGCGCCGCCAGGGCAGGCGCCGGTCGTCGTTGTTCTGCCGGGCCTCGAAGGCGGCCGCGCGGCGCGGGAAGGTGCCGCGCACTACCGGGTCGCCGCTTTCGTTGAGGACCTGCACATCGATGTGGTACTGGCGCTTGCGCTGCTGGAGGATCTCCTGCGCGGCATCCTCGCCTTGTTCTTCGTAGGTCTGGGTCCATTCCTCGGCCAGGGTATTGAGGCCGGGATGGCGACTGAGGATCCAGGCGTCCTGGTTCAGCATGTGCCCCAGCAGAATCGACAGCCCTGCAACCAGGGCGATGGCCAGCCAGAAACTGGCCAGGATGCGCCAGAACAATGAACGCACGGGAAGTCCTCAAACAAAGAAAGCCCAGTGGGGAAGCCACTGGGCTGGAGCTAGCGCTAGAGCATTATTGCGCTTTTTTCGGTTGCTGCGCTTTCCAGGCCTGGAACTCGGCCCATTCCGCGCGGCGTTCGGCCTGCTTCTTCTGAATGGCGTCAAACTCTTTCTGTTGTTCCGGCTTGAGCAGGGCGCGGATATCCGCCTGGGTTTTCTGGTGCTTGGCGGCGAGCTCGTCCTGCATGGCTTTCTGGTCCGCCGGCGACAGTTTTTCCAGGTACTTCTGCACCAGCTGCTTGCGCTCGTGCATCTGCTCGCCCAGCAGCTTGCGGATCTGCTGGCGCTGTTCGCGGCTCAGGTCCAGCTGGCTGTAAGGGCCTTTGCCACGCATGTGTTCGCTGTGGTGCGGGCCATCCATCGGCCCCATGGGACCTGCGCCTTCGGGCATGGCCATGGCCACGGTCGGCAGTGCGGCGGCGAACATCAGAGCGATCAGGGTCTTGCGCATGGTGTATCTCCTTGTCTCGTTCCCGGTCAGTTCCGGATGAGTGCAGGTTACGCAGATCAAGGTCAGCGGCGGTCAGTGAAGCGTAAAGCTTGGGTAAAGAGGTTTTTTGGCGAAACTGACATAAGCCCGCTAGCCGCGGCCGAGCCGGCGAACGACCGGCGCGGTCGCGGGGATCTTCGGAGGGCCGGCGGCAGCGGCGACCGGAGCGGGGGCGTGTTCAGAGGCTGTAGTAGTAACCGCGGCTGCGCAGGGCGACGATGCGCGGGCGGCCGTCGGGGTGCGGGCCGATCTTCTTGCGCAGGTTGCTGACGTGCATGTCCAGGCTGCGGTCGTACAGGGTCAGCTTGCGGCCCAGGGCGATCTGCGCCAGTTCCTGCTTGTCCAGCGGCTCGCCCGGTTGCTTGAGCAGGGCTTCGAGCAGGCGGCTTTCGGAGACGGTGAGGGTGATGTCCTGTTCGTCGATGCTGACCACGCCACGGACCGGGCTGAAGCACAGGTCGCCCAGCTCCATCTGGCTGGACACTGCGGCCGGGTGGCTGCGGCGCAGTACGGCGCGCAGGCGGGCCGTAAGTTCCCGGGGGTCGCAGGGTTTGGCCAGGTAGTCGTCGGCGCCCAGTTCCAGGCCGAGGATGCGGTCCAGGGGTTCGCCGCGGGCCGAGAGCATCAGCACCGGCAGGTCCGGGTGCTCGCTGCGCAGTTGCTTGAGCAGTTCCAGGCCGCTGCCGTCGGGCAGCATCACGTCCAGCACCACCGCGGCCGGCGCGTGTTCCGCCAGGGCGCGGCGGGCGCTCAAGCCATCGTGGCAGGCCCGTACCTGAAAACCTTCCTGGCCCAGCCAGCTGGTCAGGAGCTCGCACAGCTCCTGGTCATCGTCAATCAGTAACAGGTCGCTCATGAATCACTCAATTTAGCCATTGTCGACGCTTTCTATGCCCGCCACTGGCGAAGATACCGCAGAGCAGGGCCAATAGCGCTACCCCGGCGCCGGTGACGAACCACTGCTGCTGATCGGTCAGCAGGCGTGGCACGCCACTGGCCTGGGCTTCGCGCAGTTGCAGCTTGAGACGCTGGTTCTCCTGGCGCAGGCGGCTCAGCTGGGCGCTTTCCCGCTCGCCGTCGGCGCTCTGCAGTTGCCGGCTCAGCTCTTCGCGCTGGCGCTCGCTGTCCTTGAGGCGCTGCTGCAATTCGCTGATCTGGCTGCCGGCGCTCAGGGAGAAGGGGGTCGAATGCCCGGTCTCCGCGGTTTCTTCGGCTGAGGCAGGCGCCCCGATGGATAACATGACCAACAACAGGCACAACGAACCTTGGCGCATCGGAACTCCTGATTCCAATCGAGTGTTGGGCAAGTTGTCGGCAGTCAAACGAGAATAATGAGCGATTGAGAGCGCGGCGGACCGATAAGGTTCACCGCGCGGGAGAGGATTTACGGCAGGACTTGCTTGAACGGCTTGACCACGACGCTGGCATAGACGCCGGCGGCGACGAAGGGGTCGGCATCGGCCCAGGCTTGGGCGGCGCCCAGCGAGTCGAACTCGGCGACGATCAGGCTGCCGGTGAAGCCGGCGGCGCCCGGGTCATTGCTGTCGACGGCGGGGTGCGGCCCGGCCAGGACCACGCGACCTTCATCCTTGAGCCGCTGCAACCGCTCCAGGTGCGCCGGGCGCGCGGCCAGGCGTTTTTCCAGGGAGTTGGCGACGTCTGTGGCAATGATTGCGTAAAGCATGTCAGTCCTCGGTTTTCGGAGTGGTGGGTTCGGTGTCGTGGAGATGGCGCGACAGGTAGATGCCCTGTCCGACCAGGAACAGCACGGTCATGCCCAGGCTGCCGAAGACCTTGAAGTCGACCCAGATGCTCTGGAAGGTGAAGGCGACGAACAGGTTGGCGGCGCCGCAGAACAGGAAGAAGGCGATCCAGGCGATGTTCAGGCGGGTCCAGACCGGCTCCGGCAGGGTCAGCGCATGGCCCATGATGCGTTTGATCAGCAGGCGGTCGCCGATGAAGTGGCTGCCGATAAAGGCCAGGGCGAACAGCCAGTTGACCACCGGGGCCTTCCATTTGAGGAAGGTTTCGCTGTGGAAGGCCAGGGTCAGGCTGCCGAAGACCAGGCAGGCGACCAGGGTCAGCCACTGGCTTTTTTCCAGCTTGCGCTGGGAAATGAACAGCGCGCCGTATACCACCAGGGAACTGACGATCAACACCGCGGTGGCGCTGTAGATACCGCCTACGGTCAGTTGCTGACCGGCAATGTCGACGACTCGGGGATCGATTTTGTAGACGATGAAGAACAGGAACAGCGGGATGAAGTCGATGAATTGTTTCACAGTGGCAGCCAGAAGCAGGATGTGCCGGCATAATAACAAACATCCATGGCAGCGAAAGCGCCAGCTGACTTGAGGTTCAACAGTCCCGTGAATGTCGATTTGCACTGCCACAGCACGGCCTCCGACGGCGCCCTGGCGCCTGCGGCTCTGGTTGCGCGTGCCTACGAGAACGGCGTGCGAGTCCTGGCCCTGACCGACCACGACACCCTGGAAGGCCTTGCCGAGGCACGCCTCGCGGCGCAGGAACTGGGCATGCAACTGGTCAATGGCGTCGAGTTGTCCTGCACCTGGGGTGGGGCGACCATTCATGTGCTGGGTTACGGTTTCGACGTCGATGCGCCGCCATTGGTCGAGGCCATCGAAAAGCTGCACGACGGCCGCTGGCTGCGGTCCGAAGAGATAGGCCGCAAGCTCGCCCTCAAAGGCATGCCGGGCGCCCTCGAAGGGGCCCGGGCGATCCAGCGGGAACTGGGCGACAGCGGCAATGCGCCGGCCCGGCCGCATTTCGCCGATTACCTGGTGCGCGCCGGTTTCGTGAAGGACCGCGCCGAAGCGTTTCGCAAGTGGCTGGGGGCCGGCAAGCTGGGTGACGTCAAGCAGCACTGGCCGACCCTCGAGGAAACCGTCGGGACGCTGCGCGCGGCGGGCGCCTGGGTCAGCCTGGCCCATCCCTGGCACTACGATTTCACCCGCAGCAAACGTCGCCGGCTGATTGCCGACTATATTCAAGCGGGTGGCCAGGCCATCGAGGTGGTCAACGGTCATCAGCCCGCCGAACAGGTGGGCAGCCTGGCGATCCTTGCCCGGGAGTTCGGTCTGCTGGTGAGTGCCGGCAGTGATTTTCATGGTCCAGGAGGCTGGTCCGAGATAGGTGAGTATCGCCCTGTTCCGGAGGATCTGCCGCCGCTTTGGTGTCGGTTCAAGCATGACCCAATTATTGCCGCCGTCTGAACAGGTAGAGAATGTGAGTCAATTTTTCCAGATTCATCCGGAAAACCCGCAACCGCGCCTGATCAAACAGGCTGTCGAAATCATCCGCGCAGGTGGCGTGGTGATCTACCCGACCGACTCGTCCTACGCCATTGGCTGCCAGATCGGCGACAAGAGCGCGGTCGAGCGCGTGCGGCGCCTGCGACAGCTGGACGACAAGCACAACTTCGCGCTGATCTGCAGCGACCTGTCGCAGCTGGGCCTGTTCGCCAAGATCGATACCGGCACCTTTCGCTTGCTCAAGGCCCACCTGCCGGGGCCCTATACCTTCATTCTCAACGCCACCCGCGAAGTCCCGCGGCTGTTGCTGCACCCGAAGAAGCGCACCATCGGCCTGCGGGTGCCGAGCCATCCGATCGCCCTGGCGCTGCTGGCCGAACTCGGCGAACCGCTGATGAGCGTCAGCCTGATCATGCCCGGCGAAACCGAGCCGATGAACGACCCTTATGAAATGCGCCAACTGCTCGAGCATCAGGTCGACCTGATCATCGACGGCGGCTTTGGCGGTATCGAGGCCTCCACCGTGATCAACCTGGCCGATGGCGAGCCGGAAGTGATCCGCGTCGGCTGCGGCGACCCGACCCCCTTCATGGCCGAGGCCTAGATGTCCGCAGTAGAACACGTCGACGACCAGGCCGGCGCGCAACAGGAACTGCCCTTCGCGATGGTGTACGGCCAGGCGGTCATGGAAATGCCGCTGGACCTGTATATCCCGCCGGATGCCCTGGAAGTCTATCTCGAAGCCTTCGAAGGCCCGCTGGACCTGCTGCTGTACCTGATCCGCAAGCAGAACATCGACATCCTCGACATCCCGGTGGCGGAAATCACCCGTCAGTACATGGGTTATGTCGAGCTGATGCAGTCGGTGCGCCTGGAGCTGGCCGCCGAATACCTGGTGATGGCGGCCATGCTCGCCGAGATCAAGTCGCGCATGCTGTTGCCGCGCTCGGCCGAGGTGGAAGAGGACGAAGAAGACCCCCGCGCCGAACTGATCCGGCGCCTGCAGGAGTACGAGCGCTTCAAGGCCGCCGCCGAAGGCATCGACGAGCTGAGCCGGGTCGGCCGCGACGTGATAGTGCCCAGGCTCGACGCCCCGGAAGCCCGAGCGCGCAAGCTGCTGCCGGATGTGGCCCTGGAAGAGGTGCTGATGTCCATGGCCGAGGTGCTGCGCCGTGCCGACATGTTCGAAAGCCACCAGGTCAGCCGCGAGGCGCTGTCGACCCGCGAGCGCATGAGCGATGTGCTGGAGCGTCTCAAGGGCGGTGGCTTCGTGCCTTTTGTCGAGCTGTTCACCGCGGAGGAGGGGCGCCTGGGGGTGGTGGTGACCTTCATGGCGGTCCTCGAGCTGGTCAAGGAATCCCTGGTCGAGCTGGTGCAGAATGAGCCTTTCGCGGCTATCCATGTGCGGGCGCGAGCCGAATAACGAGCAAAAACAATGAATCTGACCGAACCTCGCGAGCTGGCGCCACTGCTTGAAGCCTTTCTGTTGGCCTCGGGAAAGCCGCAATCCATGGAACGCCTGTACGAACTCTTCGAGGAGGGCGAGCGGCCGGACCCGGCGGTGTTCAAGAAAGCGCTGACGATCCTCGGCAAATCCTGCGAGGGGCGGGCCTTCGAACTCAAGGAAGTGGCCTCCGGTTATCGCCTGCAGGTGCGGGAAAAGTTCGCGCCCTGGGTCGGCCGCCTGTGGGAAGAGCGGCCCCAGCGTTACTCCCGGGCGATGCTGGAAACCCTGGCACTGATTGCCTACCGCCAGCCGATCACCCGTGGCGAGATCGAGGATGTGCGGGGCGTGGCGGTCAACAGCCAGATCGTCAAGACCCTGCTGGAGCGCGAGTGGATCCGGGTGGTCGGTTACCGGGACGTGCCGGGCAAGCCGGCGATGTTCGCCACCACCAAGGCGTTTCTCGATCACTTCAACCTCAAGAGCCTCGACGAGCTGCCGACCCTGGCCGAGTTGCGGGAGATCGAAACCGAGCCGGCCCTGGACTTCGACGACGCGCCGGTGCCCGCCAGCCTGCAAGCCCTGGCCGACGCCAGCGCCGAGCCGGAAGAGCCCAAGGAAGAGACCAGTTTCCACACCTTGCTGCTGGAGCTGGATTCGATGGAGGAGGGCATCAAGACCGATTTCGATGACCTGCATCGCGATGGCGCGCCCGATGCGCCCGACGCCGATCTTGTCGCAGGCGCCCAGGCGGACTTCATGATCGAAGCCGAAGCCGAAGCCGAGCATGAACATGGCGCCGCGCCGGAAACGGCTGCTGGCGACGATCATGAGCAGGCCCCCGAAGACGATGTGCTCCGCGTCGCCGAAGCCCGGGCCAAGCTGTTGGCCGCGGTGGCGGCCCTGGAACCGCCGGCTCCGGAGCTGAGCGACGAAGAAGCCGAAGCCCTGGCGCTGGCCGAGGCCATCGAGAACGAAAGACGCCAGTGGCAGGACGACTAGTCCGAGCTGTCACCGGCCGGCGGAAAAACCGGCAGGCCGACACTTATCGGCTAGTCTGTGATGCGCAACCGGTGCCATGAGCGTATGATTCGCGACCCTTTGGCGATCCCTTCGCCACAAGACCTGTTTTTACCAGCGTTCAGGCTGCTCGAGCCTGAATCGACACACCGGGAGGTGCCCAGATGAGTGAAGATCAGCAAGACCACCAGGAAATCCGTCCAGCAGGCGAAAAGCTGCAGAAAGTCCTCGCTCGTATCGGCGTCGGCTCGCGCCGCGACGTGGAGTCCTGGATCAGCCAGGGCCGGATCAAGGTCAATGGCGTTGCGGCCACCCTTGGCCTGCGCGTCGACCTGCATGACGCCATTTCCATCGATGGCAAGGTGATCAAGCGCGAAGAGGCGTCCGAATCGGTCCGCCGCGTGATCATGTACAACAAGCCCGACGGCGAAATCTGCACCCGCGACGACCCGGAAGGCCGTCCGACCGTGTTCGACAAGCTGCCGCGTCCGAAAGAAGGCCGCTGGATCAACATCGGTCGCCTCGACATCAACACCACTGGCCTGCTGATGTTCACCACCGACGGTGAACTGGCCAACCGCTTGATGCACCCGTCCTACGAGATGGACCGCGAGTACGCGGTGCGTGTGCGCGGCGAAGTCGACGACGAGATGATCGAGCGCCTGAAAGCCGGCGTGATGCTCGAAGACGGCCCGGCCAAGTTCACCGACATCCAGCAGGCGCCCGGTGGCGAAGGTTTCAACCACTGGTACCACTGCGTGGTGATGGAAGGCCGTAACCGTGAAGTACGTCGCCTGTGGGAATCCCAGGGCCTGGTGGTCAGCCGCCTGAAGCGTGTGCGTTTCGGTCCGGTGTTCCTCAACTCCGACCTGCCGATGGGCCGCTGGCGCGAAATGAGCCAGTACGAAGTGGACATCCTCAGCGCCGAGGTCGGCCTGACCCCGGTGGCGATGCCGCAGTTGAACGCCAAGAGCAAGGACAAGCTGGAGCGTCTGCAGCGCAAGTCCTCGCGTCCGGTGGGCAAGAGCGAGCGCGTGCGTACCCTGCGTCCCGCCCATGGCGCGCCTGCCGCCGGTGCTCCACGCCCGGCGCGCGAGCCGCAGATCGACGGCGAGCGTCCAGGCCGCAAGCCGGCCCGCCAGGATGGCGAGCGCGCGCCACGGGCACCGCGCCCGGCGGCCGGCCGCAACGAGTCGGGCCGTGGCACGCCGGTAGCGGAGCGTCCGAGCGACACCAAGCGCCCAGCCAAGCCAGCGCCGAAATCCAAGCGTCCGGACATCGTCCTGGTCGACAAGGATGCACCGTCGGGCAAGCGCCGCGGCGCGCCGGCCGGTTCCGGCCAGCGTCCGGGCTTCGGTCGCCGCAAGCCTGAGTAAGGGCTGAGCCGGAAAAACCAAAACGCCAACCTCAGGGTTGGCGTTTTTTTTGACCCTGACAGCAGTGCTAGAACACGAACCGGCCATCGAACACCGGCTTGTCATCCAGCGCCAGCACCCCGCTGGCGAAGATCAGGTCCAGGTGATGGCTGCCCTTGGCGCCGCCGCCCAGCCCCAGGTGCAGGCCGCAATGGCGCTCCTCGAAGCCCGAGTTGCGCGCATACAGGTCTTTCACCCCTTCGTTGGTGCCGATACCCAGTTCCTCGATGCGCCGGTTGGACGGGTTGGCATCCAGGTACTTGTTGAAGTCCTCCTCCAGCCCCGGCACGTCGGTGGCGATGCGGCTGATGGTGGAGTTCTCGATCCACAGCTCCAGCGGCGATTGCAGCACACCGTACTTGCGGGCGAAGGGGATGGTGCCGAGGAAGGTGCCGACGAATTTCACCCGGCCATTGATCGCCTCGCTGTGGCTGGCCACTTCTCCGGGCGCCAGGTCGTAGTTGCCCACGCCGTTGATGTTGGTCCACTTCTTGATGCTGTCGAGCGGCGTTTCGAAGTACGAACCGTGGTCGTCGCGAAAGCTCAATGTGGTGGCTTCGGACATGTGGCGGATCAGGGTCGCATTGAGCTCGGCGATGCGTTGCGGCTCGACGCTGAAGGTGTCGTAGAAGTAGTCGCCGTAGTCCTTGAACAGCAGCGACTTCTTCCAGTGCTCGGCCATCACCCCTTGCAGCGCCTGGATAAAGACCGGGCCTTGGGGGCGGGGCGGCGAGAGGGTCGAGGAGTCGTAGAAGAAGATATACAGATCGCAGTCGTCGATGGCCTGGGTCAGCACCGGGGTCGGTTCCAGATCCAGGCGCAGGGCTTCGAAGTGAAAGGGCGCACCGGCCTGCTCGATGATGGCGGCGCTGGTGGCGGCGTATTCGGCAGTGTGGCCGATCAGGACCTTGGCGGACGGGTTGCCGACCAGGGCCGGGTGATGTTCGAGGTAGTACAGGAAATGGCGGATGGCAGCGGTGTTGTCCATGGATCCTCCCTGACGGACAGCGAATGGCGGCAGGGGCGACCGCCGGGTCGCTCCTGCCTGTTGGCCCTTGTTACAGAGGCCACATCGCCGTGCCGAACGGTACGACCGCGTCGGCCTGCATCATTTCCACCGCGGCCTCGTGGGTCGCCGCTTCAAACCAATCGTCCAGTTGCAGTTCAGTGTCCAAGTCTTTTTCCAGTGCTTGCATCATGAATCTCCTAGATGACTATTTCGGATAAAGCAGTCTGTAGGACGGCCCGGACATTCCGCGGGGAGTGTGTATTGCCGGAAGGCCCGAGTCGTTCGGCTTGCCGGCGGGTGGCCTGACAAGTGGCTGGAAACCTAGACCAGGGTTTTTTGAAATGCAAAAAAATAATTGAATTATTTTTATTGAACTTTTTGTTCTGTTTTTGTGCGGAAAAATTATCAAGAAAAAACAAAAAGCTGAGCGATGAGACAGGAAAAAAACCGCTGTCCGTCAATTCTCAGTCACCGATGGCGCTGATCTGGCGTGGAAAAAATACGTTACACATTGTAAGGAAATACTGACGGAAAACGCCGGTTCAGGTCATGGAATCGACCCTCGCCCAAAGCTGTAAGAAAAACCTGCCGGCACCGCTGCGATCGCACTGGTTTCCTCGGCGCAAGCCGCTTGTTCCGCGGGCTCAAGGCGGGTGTCATGCAGCCCATGCCTATGTGCAGGTGAATAACAAGAAGGAGGCGCAATGAACGCCGTGACTCACCTCAACCGACTCTCACCGAAGGGCGATCCCTGTCGCGCCTTCGTCGACGACCCCGACGGGTCTGTCCCGAATCCCGCCGCCGATGCCGAGCATCGAGCAGGCCCCGTGCGATTCCGGCTCCCGACGCGCTGATAAGCCGCGTCTGGCGGCAGGGAGTCAGGGGTGTACAATGCGCGGCGTTTTAACTGTGACCCAACTGCGTATCCGCGCACTTTGCGCCCCAACGACGGGTTTCGATGCATGGCGAGCCCCGGCTCCGAAGGCTCGGAACACTTCCTAAGGCCAAGAATCTCAAGGCTATCCGCCTTGTTCACTCCGCCGCGCCACAAGCGTGGTGGGTTCGATTTCGTCACAGATAAAAACAAACAGGTGACGCATGACCGTTAAACAAAGGCTGAACTCCTGGTGCCTGCGCTGGGGTTTGATCCGCGCTGCTTAAGCCGGCCATCGGCTGCAACGTCTATCGAACATCATCAAACCTTGCGTGAGACCCTTTTCATGAGTGGACAAAACTCGCATTCAGGCGAGCTGAAACGCGGCCTGAAGAATCGCCATATTCAACTGATCGCCCTGGGCGGCGCGATCGGTACCGGATTGTTCCTGGGCTCCGCCGGCGTCCTCAAGTCGGCCGGTCCGTCGATGATCCTCGGCTATGCCATCTGCGGCTTCATCGCCTTCATGATCATGCGCCAGCTCGGCGAGATGATCGTCGAAGAGCCGGTGGCCGGCTCCTTCAGCCATTTCGCGCACAAGTACTGGGGCGGCTTCGCCGGTTTCCTGTCGGGCTGGAACTGCTGGATCCTGTACATCCTGGTGGGCATGTCGGAGCTGACCGCGGTCGGCAAGTACGTGCACTACTGGTGGCCGGACGTGCCGACCTGGGCCTCGGCCGCGGGTTTCTTCGTACTGATCAACCTGATCAACCTGGCCAACGTCAAAGTCTTCGGTGAAGCCGAGTTCTGGTTCGCGATCATCAAGGTGGTGGCCATCGTCGGCATGATCGCCCTGGGCAGCTACCTGCTGGTCAGCGGTCACGGCGGCCCGCAGGCGTCGCTGAGCAACCTGTGGGAACACGGCGGATTCTTCCCCAATGGCGTCAGCGGCCTGGTGATGGCCATGGCGATCATCATGTTCTCCTTCGGTGGCCTGGAGATGCTCGGGTTCACCGCGGCCGAAGCCGACAAGCCGAAAACCGTGATTCCCAAGGCCATCAACCAGGTGATCTACCGCATCCTGATTTTCTACATCGGCGCCTTGGTGGTACTGCTGTCCCTGACCCCATGGAACAGCCTGCTGGAAACCCTGAACGCTTCCGGCGACGCCTACAGCGGCAGCCCGTTCGTCCAGGTGTTCTCGATGCTGGGCAGCGGCACCGCGGCGCACATCCTCAACTTCGTGGTCCTGACCGCGGCCTTGTCGGTGTACAACAGCGGTACCTACTGCAACAGCCGCATGCTGCTGGGCATGGCCGAGCAGGGCGACGCGCCGAAAGTCCTGGCGAAGATCGACAAGCGCGGCGTGCCGGTGATGTCGATCCTGGCCTCGGCCCTGGTGACCTTCGTTGCGGTGCTGCTCAACTACCTGATCCCGCAGCACGCGCTGGAGCTGCTGATGTCCCTGGTGGTGGCGACCCTGGTGATCAACTGGGCGATGATCAGCTACTCGCACTTCAAGTTCCGCCAGCACATGAACCGCACCCGGCAGACCCCGCTGTTCAAGGCGCTGTGGTACCCCTACGGCAACTACATCTGCCTGGCGTTCGTGGTGTTCATCCTCGGCATCATGCTGATGATCCCGGGCATCCAGATCTCGGTGTACGCGATTCCGGTGTGGGTCGCCTTCATGTGGGTCTGCTACGGCATCAAGAACAAGCGCAGCGCGCAGCAGGGCCTGCAGGCGGCCAGCGCTGCAGTGAAGTGACAACCGCGCAGTAACGACAAACCCGGCCTCGGCCGGGTTTTTTGTGGGCGCTGGAAATCCGCCATTCGCGGTATCCTGAACGCCCTGAAAGCGGATTCCTTTTCCATGCTGGTGATTTCCAACAACGTGCATCTGCCGGATGCCGAGATCGAATGGACCGCCATCCGCGCCCAGGGCGCGGGTGGGCAGAACGTCAACAAGGTCTCCAGTGCGGTGCACCTGCGCTTCGACATTCCGGCGTCATCCTTGCCCGAGTTCTACAAGGAGCGGCTGCTGGCGCTGCGCGACAGTCGCATTACCAGCGACGGGGTGGTCGTCATCAAGGCCCAGCAATACCGGACCCAGGAACAGAATCGCGCCGATGCCCTGGAGCGTTTGGCGGAACTGATCCGCGGCGCCACCCAGGTGCTCAAGAAGCGCCGGCCGACCAAGCCGACCCTGGGCTCGAAGACCCGGCGCCTGGAGTCCAAGGCCAAACGCGGCAGCATCAAGGCCGGGCGCGGCAAGGTCGACTATTAGCGCTTAGCGCTCGCTGCGCTCCTGGCGGTATTTCGGCGCCTGGCGGTACAGGTACAGGCTCAGCAGCAGACCGCCGCAGGCGGCGAGGGCGGCGAACAGGAAGATCGAGGCAAAGCCGAAACCGGCGGCGATCGCTCCGGCCAGCGGCCCGGTGATCCCCAGCGACAGGTCGATGAACAGCGAGTAGGCGCCCACTGCCGCGCCGCGGCTGGAGGCCGGGACCAGGTTGACCGCCTCCACCCCCAATGCCGGAAACACCAGGGAGAAACCGAAGCCGCTCAGCGCCGCGCCGGCCAGGGCCCAGTGGGCATCCGGCGCCAGCCACAACAGCAGCAGGCCCAGGGTTTCCACCGACAGGCAGGCGATCGCCACGCGAAAGCCGCCGAGGCGGTTGATCAGGTTGCCGAACAGCAGGCGCGCGCCGATAAAGCTGGCGCCGAACAGGCTCAGGCACAGCACTGCGTTGGACCAGTCCCGGGTGGCGTAATACAGGGTGATGAAGGTGGCGATGGTGCCAAAACCGATCGAGCCCAGGGCCAGGCCGCAACCGTGGGGGAATACCCGTCCCAGCACATGGATGAACGGCAGGCGCTCGCCGGCGACGATCGGCGCCGCCCGTTTCGGCCAGGCCAGCGCCAGGCCCAGGAGCGCCAGCAGGATGATGCTCGCTCCCATGCTCCACAGCCCCAGCCGGCCGACCAGCCATACCCCCAGCGGCGCGCCGACCGCCAGGGCGCCGTAGCTGGCGATGCCGTTCCAGGAAATCACCTTGGCGGTATTCGGCGCGCCGACCCGGCCGATGCCCCAGCCGATGGAACCCGAGCCCACCAGGCTCTCGGCGCTGCCCAGCACCAGCCGGCCAGTCAGCAGACTGATCAGGCTCAGCACCGGCATGCTGTGCAGCCAGGCTGACAGCAGCATGAACACACCGCTCAGGCCGCAGCCGGCCAGGCCGTACATCACCGCGCGCTTGCTGCCCAGGTTGTCGATGATCTTCCCGGCATAGGGGCGGCTGAGCAGGGTGGCCAGGTATTGCACGCTGATCACCAGGCCGGCGATCACCGCGCCGAAGCCCAGTTCGCTGTGCACGTAGCCCGGCAGCACGGCCAGGGGAATGCCGATATTCAGGTAGCCGATAAAGGTGAACAGGACGATGGAAACGACTTGCAGCGTGACCGCCAAGGGGCGCTGGGTATCTGGCATGGGGAAAGGTCCACGGACGCGGCAGAGATAGATAGGCTGCTTATGATACCGGGGGTTGAAACGATTCAGGTGGGGAAATCGACGCGTTGCTGAAGGTTTTTGCCGGCCGTGGGCTCAGGCCTGGGCAGGTGCCAGCAGTTGCGTGGTGACCAGGGCGGCCAGGGCGTTTTCCTGGGTGCCGAAGCGGGCCAGCAGGGCGGCCTGTTTTTCCGGCGTCAGGCGGCTCCAGATCTCGATCATCTTCTCGGCGGTACCGATCAGCACACTGGCCTGGGTTTCGTTGAAGGTGTCGGTCATGGAGGCGGTTCTCGAAAGCGGGTTTCAGGCGGTGTGGAAAGCGCATCGAGGAGCGCTTTCCACACGGTCTGGGGGTTGCGGTCAGTCTTCGCTGTCGGCCTTGCGGCCTGAAGCGGCTTCTTTCGGCTCGGGCTGTCGGGCGCCGGCTTGTTGCGGGGTTTTCTGCTCAGTTTCGTGCAGGCTCGGGAAGGGGAGATTAGGAATCTCGTGCATGTTCGTTGCTCCTCGCAAAGTCTGTTTTTTAAATCGCTGGGTAGATCCGCGCTTTTAAAAAGCCTGGGCAGGATACAGCAGTACAAATGACAGAAAGATTTTAATTTCCCCCCGATCGACCCACGGTCGTCGGATCTTTCGTGGCGTGCCCTGCCGGAGCCTGGCCTCCCGAGGCCAGGCCCGGCGTGGTGGTGCGTCGCTAAGGGGTGGACGGGTTGACGATGATCTTGCCGATCATCTGTGGGTGCAGGACACAAAAATATTCGTAGGTGCCCGGGGTCTCGAACACATAGGAAAAGCTGTCGTTGGTGTCCAGTGCCGCGGAATGGAACAGCTTGTGGGTTTCGGCCACCGTGTGGGGGATCTGATCGTCATTGACCCAGGTGACGCGGGTGCCGGCCGTTACCTGTACATCCTTCGGGCTGTACATGAACTCGCGGATATCGATCTTCACGTCAGCGGCCCAGGCCGGTGTCGTCAGGCAGCCCAGAAGCAGTAATTGCAGGAGAGTCTTCATCGCCCGGGCCTTCAGATCAGGGTGGAATCGAGCAGGGCCAGCGGGTGGTCGCCCTGGCTGGCGCGGACTTCGGTGATGCCCAGGTAGTTGCGCAACTGGTCGGCGGCCACGGTCATCGGGCCAGGTGCGGGCGCGGCTCCCGGCGCCGGTTGTGGATAGGCGGTACCGCGGGCGGTGTGAAAGGTCATGTTGCCCTCGACCTTCTGGATCACCTGGTGGATATGGCCATTGAGGATGGTCACCGAGCCAAAGCGGCGCAACAGGGCGATGGCCTGGTCGCCATCCTCGGTGCCCCAGCCCCAGGGCTGGTAGATGGTCCACAGGGGGATATGGGTGAAGACCACGACCGGCGTGCTGTCGCTCACTGCCCGCAGATCGTCCGCCAGCCAGGCCAGTTGCTCGGCCCCCAGGGTGGCCTCGTGGCCGGCCTGGAAGTTGAAGACATTCACCAGGGCGACGAAGTGCACGCCCTGCTGGTCGAAGCTGTACCAGCCGTTGCCCTTGGTGCCTTTGCCGTAGCGTTGCAGATACAGCTGGCCGGCGCCTTCATCGAGGGTGTCGTGCTCGCCGGGCACGTAGTGCACGGTCGATGGCAGCCCCTTGAGCAACTGCGCAGCGGTGTCGAATTCCTCGGGCTTGGACAGGTGGGTGATGTCTCCGGTGTGCAGGATCAGCGAGGGTGGCTTGGGCAGGGCAAGCACCTTGTCGATGGCCACTTGCAGGGTCTTGGTCGGTTCGGGGTTGGCCTCTTTGTTGAAGCCGATGTGCGAGTCGCTGATCTGCACGAAGTGCAAACTGCTGTTCAGCGCGGCGCGGTCGGTTGGCTGGCCTGCCTGGTCCAGGGCGAAGGCCCGTGGAATGCCCCCGCTCAAGGCCCAGAGGACTCCGGCGCCGGCCCAGGCCGAGCATTTGAGCAAGGTTCGACGGTCGGGGTTCTGGGGCTCATCGGTGCTGCGGGTGTGGGGTGTGACATGAGTATCCATGGGGGCGCCCTCGGTAGCGGTCTACAGTGATGGGTCTCACCTCTTGTAAAACCGTGCGGTGCAGCGCTTTATTCCGGAAAAAAACAGTTTTTGTTCCGGGAATAAAACAGCGGCTTTCACCGTTATAGGGTGCAACGGAAACGGAGCCACCATGACGCGATTCGAGGAACTGTTCCTGCCGCATCTGAATGCGGCCTATAACCTCGCGCGCTGGCTTACCGACAACGACAGCGCTGCTCAGGACGTGGTGCAGGAAAGCGCCTATCGGGCGGTGAAGTTCCTCCATCGGTTCGACGGTGGCAATGCCAAGGCCTGGTTCCTGACCATTGTCCGCCACGAAAGCTACAACTGGCTCAAGGCCTCGGCCCGCCAGGGCGCGGTGGCTTTCGACGAGGCCTGTCCGGAGGGCGATCCGCTGCTGGCCGATCTGCGAACGCCGGAATGGCAGCTCATCCAGGGGCAGGAGGCCGAACAGTTGCAGCAGGCGCTGCTGGCGTTGGCTCCGGCCTTTCGTGAAGTGATAGTGCTCAAGGAGTTGGAAGACATGTCCTACAAGGATATTGCGAAGATCGTCGATATCCCCCTGGGGACGGTGATGTCGCGTCTGGCCAGGGCCCGGGGGCTGCTCAGGCTGCAACTGCAGAAGTCTTGCCCATCATGAACGACATCGGCTGCAAGTCTTGTCGCGAATGGCTGCACGGCTATCTCGACAATGAGCTGGAGGTGAGTGCGGCCACCGCGGTGGCGGAGCATCTGCGCCACTGTGCCGAATGCGCCCGGGAGTACGCCGAGGCGCGAAGCCTGATCGCCAAGGTCAAGGCTCACACGCCCTATCACGTGGCGCCGCAGGCCCTGGCTCGGCGCCTGCCGGTCGGGGGCCAAGCGCCCGCGTCACCGCGCGCCGGCCTGCTCCAGCGGCTGCTGGGAGGAGGCGGGATGCGTTGGCTGGCCCCTGGCTTTTCCAGCCTGGCGCTGGCCCTTTCCCTGGTGCTCTACCTGGCGGCGCCTTCCAGCGAGCGGCCGTGGCTGGAGGAGGCGGTGTCCAGCCATGTGCGCTCGCTCATGGTCGATCACCTGAATGATGTAGCGTCGTCGGACCGGCATACGGTCAAGCCCTGGTTCACTGGCAAGCTGGACTTTGCCCCGCCGGTTTTCGACTTCAGCGAACAGGGGTATCCGCTGTTGGGCGGGCGCCTGGACTACCTGCAACAGCAGAGCGCGGCGGCCCTGACTTACGGCCGTGCGCGGCACCTGATCAACCTGTTCATCCTGCCCACGACGGACTCCGATGCGGCGCTGCAGCGTCTGTCGTTGCGGGGCTACAACCTGGTTGCCTGGCGGCACAACCACCTGCGTTTCATCCTGGTTTCCGACCTGGAACAGGGTGAGCTGGAGGCACTGGGGCGGTTGATCCAGAAAGGACCTTGAAGGGGGAGGGGCGGGGGAAGGGAGAGCTGACCGATGGGCTTCGATGAAGGCATGCCCGGTATCGACACAAGGGTACCGATACCGGGTATGTCGGTGGGGGCCGGCTTCAGTCCTTGCAGACGGCGGCGATGGCTTCGGCCAGCAGGTCCAGGCGCGTGGCGTCGATGCCGGCGACGTTGGCCCGGCCGGAACTGACCATGTACACGCTGTGCTGGTCGCGCAGTTTGCCCACCTGTTCCGGCGTCAGGCCGGTGTAGGAGAACATCCCGCGTTGCACGCCGATATGGGCGAAACGTTCGGCCAGGCCGAAGGGTTGCAGCGCTTCCACCAGGCCCGAGCGCAACTGGGCGATGCGCAGGCGCATGGCTTCCACTTCGTCGGCCCAGAGGCTTTTCAACTCCGGGTCGCCGAGGATGGTGGCGACCACCGCGGCGCCGTGATCCGGCGGGGTGGACCACAGGTTGCGGGCGATGTGGGCCAGCTGGCTGCGCACGTCCAGCAGCTTGTCGGCGTCCTGGGTGCAGACGATCAGCGCGCCGGTGCGGTCGCGGTACAGGCCGAAGTTCTTCGAGCAGGAACTGGTGATCAGCAGCTCGGGCAGTTCCGCCGCGAACAGCCGGACCGCCCAGGCATCCTGTTCCAGGCCGTCGCCGAAGCCCTGGTAGGCGAAGTCGATCAGCGGCAGCAGGTGACGGCTGCGCACCACGTCCAGCACCCGGTGCCAGTCGTCGTGGCTCAGGTCGAAACCGGTGGGGTTGTGGCAGCAGGCATGCAGCAGCACCACGTCGCCCTTGGGTACCAGGTTCAGGGTCGCCAGCATGGCCTCGACGTCGAGGCGGTTATCGCTGCCGACGTAAGGGTAATGGCTGACCTTGATGCCGGCGGTGGCAAAGATGGTCTCGTGGATCGGCCAGGTCGGATTGCTCAACCACACGCCACGGCCCGGCAGGCAGTGGGCGATGAAGTCGGCGCCGAGGCGCAGCGCACCGGTGCCGCCCGGGGTCTGGGTGGCGCCGGCGCGGTGCTGGGCGATCAGTTTCGAATCGGCGCCCAGCACCAGCTCGTTGATCACCTTGCCGAACGCCGGCTCGCCGTGACCGCCGATGTAGGTCTTGGTGGCCTGCCGGTCGACCAGCCGCTGCTCGGCCAGCTTGACTGCCTGGGGAATCGGCGTCAGGCCCTGGGAATCCTTGTAGACACCGACGCCGAGGTCGAACTTGCGTGGGTTGCTGTCCGACGCATAGGCCTCCATCAGGCCAAGAATCGGGTCGCCGGGTACTCGGCCTATGGCGTCGAAATGCATTACTTGCGTCCTTCTGCGGTCTTGGCCACTTCGTCGGTGCGAGCGGCCATGATGAAGTCGTTGCGGTGCAGGCCCTTGATGGAGTGGCTCCACCAGGTCACGGTGACCTTGCCCCATTCGGTGAGAAGGCCTGGATGATGACCTTCCGCTTCGGAAATTTCACCCATTGCGTTGGTAAAGGCCAGGGCGAATTTGAAGTTTTTGAACAGGAAGACTTTTTCCAGTTGCATGACGCCATCGCGGACTTCGATGTTCCAGTCGGGGATCTGCTTGATCAGTACCGGCAGTTCTTCGTCGCTGACCTGTGGGGCGTCGGCGCGGCAGGCTTCGCAATGGGCTTGGTTCAGAGCGGTCATGGTGGGTTCCTGAGGTGGATTCTTGTTGGAAATTACGGGTTTTATGCACGCTAAGCGAGGGTGACGCGCTCAGGCCGCCTTGGGTTTGGGCGGAAACTTGGGCGCGTGCAGGCCCAACTGCATGCCCTGGTGCACCAGGGCCATGATGTCTTCATGGGCCAGGTCGAACAGGCGCTTGAGGTTGGGCAGGACGAAATAGACCGGTTGCAGGATGTCGATGCGGTACGGGGTGCGCATCGCTTCCAGTGGGTCGAAGGCCTGGTGTTCGGGGACGTCCGACAGGCTGTAGACGGTTTCCTTCGGAGAGGAGAGGATGCCGCCGCCGTAGATGCGCTGGCCCTGCGGGGTGTCCAGCAGGCCGAACTCGATGGTCATCCAGTACAGGCGCGCCAGGTACACCCGTTCTTCCTTGGTGGCCTGCAGGCCGAGCTTGCCGTAGGTGTGGGTGAATTCGGCGAACCAGGGGTTGGTCAGCAGCGGGCAGTGGCCAAAGATCTCGTGGAAGATGTCCGGTTCTTGCAGGTAGTCCAGTTCTTCGCGGGTGCGGATAAAGGTCGCGACCGGAAACTGCTTGCTGGCGAGCAATTCGAAAAAGGTCTGGAAGGGGATCAGCGCCGGCACCCGGGCCACCTGCCAGCCGGTGGTCTCGCCCAGCACCTTGTTGATTTCGCCCAGCTGCGGGATGCGGTCGTGGGGCAGGCCGAGTTTCTCGATGCCGTCCAGGTATTCCTGGCACGCGCGGTCTTCGACCACTTTCATCTGACGGGTGATCAGGGTATTCCACACCGCGTGTTCTTCATCGGTGTAGTGGATAAAACCTTGCGCATCGGGCTCGCGGGCCACGTACTGCGTCTGCTTCATGCTGCTCTCCTGTCAGGGGCTGCGTTCTTGTTATCAGTTGACACTAGAGATAACCCAGGGTGCCGGCCTGTACAGCAGCTTGACGTGAACGTAATGGGTGAATCGGGGGTGAATTCGTAAAGTATTCGTTACGAAAACAATGAGAGCCCGCTAATACTGAGCATAGTCGATTTGAAAAGACCGGCGCCTGTCACATAATCTTGACGATTATCTGCGTCACACTGCAGAAAGTTCACGCCAGAGGGTGGCAAAAGCGCCGCTTTCTGGCGTTCACGCCCTCCATCATTTGTCTCGGGCCTCCCTTATATGCGTATCAAAGTCCACTGCCAGAACCGCATCGGCATCCTGCGCGACATTCTCAACCTGCTGGTGGAGTACGGCATCAACGTCGCCCGGGGCGAGGTGGGCGGCGAGCACGGCAACGCCATCTACCTGCATTGTCCGAACCTGATCAACCTGCAGTTCCAGGCACTGCGGCCGAAGTTCGAATCCATCGCCGGGGTGTTCGGCGTCAAACGGGTCGGGCTGATGCCCAGCGAGCGGCGGCACATGGAGCTCAATGCCCTGCTCGGGGCGCTGGAGTTTCCGGTGCTGTCCATCGACATGGGCGGTTCCATCGTCGCTGCCAACCGCGCCGCGGCGCAGCTGCTGGGGGTGCGGGTGGACGAGGTGCCGGGGATCCCGCTGTCGCGTTATGCCGAGGACTTCGACCTGCCGGAGCTGGTGCGGGCCAACAAGTCGCGGATCAACGGCCTGCGGGTCAAGGTCAAGGGCGACGTGTTTCTGGCGGACATCGCGCCGCTGCAATCGGAGCACGACGACAGCGAGGCCATGGCCGGCGCGGTGCTGACCCTGCACCGCGCGGACCGGGTCGGCGAGCGCATCTATAACGTGCGCAAGCAAGAGCTGCGCGGCTTCGACAGCATCTTCCAGAGCTCGAAAGTCATGGCCGCGGTGGTGCGCGAAGCCCGGCGCATGGCGCCGCTGGATGCGCCGTTGCTGATCGAGGGCGAGACCGGCACCGGCAAGGAGTTGCTGGCGCGGGCCTGCCACCTGGCCAGCCCGCGCGGGCAGTCGCCGCTGATGGCGCTCAACTGCGCGGGCCTGCCGGAGTCCATGGCCGAGACCGAACTGTTCGGCTACGGCCCGGGGGCTTTCGAAGGGGCGCGGGCCGAAGGCAAGCTCGGGTTACTGGAGCTGACGGCCGGCGGCACGCTGTTCCTCGATGGGGTAGGGGAGATGAGCCCGCGCTTGCAGGTCAAGCTCCTGCGCTTTCTGCAGGACGGCTGCTTCCGCCGGGTCGGCAGCGACGAGGAGGTGTACCTGGACGTGCGGGTGATCTGCGCGACCCAGGTCGACCTGTCCGAGCTGTGCGCCCGCGGCGAGTTCCGCCAGGACCTGTACCACCGGCTCAATGTCCTGTCGCTGCATATTCCGCCGCTGCGCGAATGCCTGGACGGCCTGACGCCTCTGGTGGAGCACTTCCTCGACCAGGCCAGCCGGCAGATCGGCTGTGTGCTGCCGAAACTGGCGCCGGCGGCCATGGAGCGCCTCAGTCATTACCATTGGCCGGGCAACGTACGGCAGTTGGAGAACGTGCTGTTCCAGGCGGTGTCCCTGTGCGACGGCGGTACGGTCAAGGCCGAGCATATCCGCCTGCCGGACTACGGCGTGCGCCAGCCCCTTGGCGACTTCTCCCTGGAAGGCGGCCTCGACGAAATCGTCGGGCGCTTTGAAAAGGCCGTGCTCGAGCGCCTGTATTCCGAACACCCCAGCAGCCGTCAGCTGGGCAAGCGCCTGGGCGTATCCCATACCACCATCGCCAACAAGCTGCGCGAATACGAAGTCGGCAAAAACGCCGACGAAAGCTGAACTGTAGCCGCTGCCGAGCAACGCGAAGCTGCGATCGAGTCCGCAGGACTCGCAAGGCTGGCGGCGCATTGCCTTGGCCAGATCGCAGTCTGTGGCAGCGGCTACGGAAGCCGCCCCATGCCAAAGAGGTCGAGCCTTGCCGTAAGCGGCATATCGGCGCCGGTTTTTCGTCTTTGACACAATCGTCGGATTCCCTTCGATCACCCTCAAGTTCCCGTATTTCCTGCTTCCGACCTGCCAAAAAACAAGTTGGTGCGCTTATTGCTTATGGCTGAGCAATACCGCGGTGGGCGGCAAACGTCCGACATGCAGAGGAAAGATTGTGGACAAGTACCTTTATGTGGCCATGACCGGTGCCAGCCAGAATGCGCTGGCGCAGAAGGCGCATGCCAACAACCTGGCGAACATCTCCACCAACGGTTTTCAGCGCGACCTGGAACAGGCGCGTTCGATGCCGGTGTTTGGCGACAGCTTTCCGGCGCGGGCCTTTGCCATGTCCGAGCGTCCGGCTACCGATTTCACCCCGGGCTCCCTGGTGGAAACCGGTCGCGACCTCGATGTGGCGGTCAGCGGCAAGGGCTGGATCGCGGTGCAGACCCCGGATGGCGGTGAAAGCTATGTGCGCACCGGCAGCCTGAATATCGACGCCCTGGGCGTGCTGCGCGCCGGCAACGGCATGCCGGTGATCGGCAACGGCGGCCCGATCGCCATACCGCCGGAGCAGCAGGTGGAAGTCGGCCAAGACGGCACCATCAGCATCCGCGCCATGGGCGAAGGCCCGCGGGTGATGGCCGAGGTGGACCGCATCAAGCTGGTCAACCCCGACCTGAAGAACATGACCAAGGGGCTGGACGGTTCGATCCATACCAAGGACGGCCAGCCGGCACCGGCCGACGCCAATGTGCAACTGGTCTCGGGGTTCCTCGAGTCGAGCAACGTCAATGCCGTCGAGGAAATGACCTCGGTGCTGGCGCTCTCCAAGCAGTTCGAACTGCACATCAAGATGATGAATAGCGCCAAAGAAGACGACCAGGCCATGGCTCGGGTCTTGCAGATCTAATTACCAGTACGTCGCGCCGTAAAACAGGCGCACGAGGAGAATCGAATGCTTCCGGCTCTGTGGGTTGCCAAAACAGGTCTGTCCGCCCAGGACACCAACCTGACCACCATTTCCAACAACCTGGCGAACGTGTCGACCACGGGTTTCAAACGTGACCGCGCCGAGTTCCAGGACCTGCTGTACCAGATCAAGCGTCAGCCTGGCGCCCAGTCGACCCAGGACAGCGAGCTACCGTCGGGCCTGCAACTGGGTACCGGTGTGCGCATCGTCGGCACCCAGAAGAATTTCACCGCCGGCAGCCTGCAGACCACCGAGCAGCCGCTGGACATGGCCATCAACGGCCGCGGTTTCTTCCAGGTCCTGCAGCCGGATGGCACCACCTCCTATACCCGTGACGGTACCTTCCACCTGGACTCCAACGGCCAGATCGTGACCGCCAACGGCTTCGCCCTGGAACCGGCGATCGTGGTCCCGAACGATGCCAAGACCTTCACTGTGGGTCAGGACGGCACCGTATCGATCACCACCGTCGGCAACCCGGCCTCGCAAGTGATCGGCAACCTGCAGACCGCCGACTTCATCAACCCGGCCGGCTTGCAGGCGACGGGCAACAACCTGTTCCTGGAAACCGCGGCCAGCGGCGCGCCACAGGTCGGCACTCCGGGCCTCAACGGTTTCGGCACCACCCTGCAGAACACCCTGGAAACCTCCAACGTCAGCACCGTTGAGGAGATGGTCAACATGATCACCACCCAGCGCGCCTACGAGATGAACTCCAAGGTGATCTCCACCGCCGACCAGATGCTCTCGTTCGTCACGCAGAATCTGTAATCCAGTCCTAGGGGCGGCCCTGGGGCCGCCTGCAACACCATGAGGTAGGGTCATGAATCGCTTTGTATCCGTTCTCGCACTGAGTGGGGTCGTCGTTCTCGCGGGCTGCGTCGCCCCGACGCCGAGGCCCAATGACCCGTATTACGCTCCGGTGTTGCCGCGCACGCCGTTGCCGGCCGCCGCCAACAACGGCTCGATCTATCAGGCCGGCTTCGAGCAGAACCTGTACACCGACCGCAAGGCGTTCCGGGTGGGCGACATCATCACCATCACCCTCAACGAGCGGACCCAGGCGAGCAAGAACGCCAACTCCCAGGTGGCCAAGAACAGCAAGGCCGGCCTTGGCCTGACGTCGCTGTTCGGCAGCACGCCGAATACCAATAACCCGTTCGGCGATGGTGACCTGAGTCTGAACGTCGGTTATGAAGGCGATCGCGCGACCAAGGGCGATAGCAAGTCCGGCCAGAGCAACAGCCTGACCGGTTCGATCACCGTGACGGTGGCCGATGTGCTGCCCAACGGCATCATCGCCGTGCGCGGCGAGAAGTGGCTGACCCTCAACACCGGCGACGAGCTGGTACGGATTGCCGGTCTGGTGCGCGCCGACGATATCGCCACCGACAACACGGTGTCCTCGACCCGCGTTGCCGACGCACGCATCACCTACTCGGGTACCGGCGCCTTTGCCGATGCGAGCCAGCCGGGCTGGTTCGACCGTTTCTTCCTCAGCCCGCTGTTCCCTTTCTAGGTGGCTACGTTGAATTTCAAACGCCTCATGCTGGCCGCGCTGTTGCTGTCGGCGGCCTGCAACGCTCAAGCCGAACGGCTGAAGGACATCGCCAGTATTTCCGGCGTGCGCTCCAACCAGTTGATCGGCTACGGCCTGGTGGTCGGGCTTAACGGCACCGGCGACCAGACGACCCAGACTCCGTTCACCCTGCAGACCTTCAACAACATGCTGTCGCAGTTCGGTATCAAGGTGCCGCCAGGTTCCGGCAACGTGCAGTTGAAGAACGTCGCGGCGGTGTCGATCAGCGCCGATCTGCCGGCGTTCGCCAAACCGGGGCAGCAGGTCGACGTCACCGTGTCCTCTATCGGTAACTCCAAGAGTCTGCGCGGCGGCACCTTGCTGCTGACGCCGCTCAAGGGTATCGACGGCAACGTCTATGCCGTCGCTCAGGGCAACCTGGTGGTGGGCGGTTTCGATGCCGAGGGCCGTGACGGTTCGAAGATCACCGTCAACGTTCCGTCGGCCGGTCGCATTCCGGGCGGTGCCTCGGTGGAGCGGGCGGTACCGAGCGGTTTCAACCAGGGCAACAGCCTGACCCTGAACCTCAACCGTTCCGACTTCACCACCGCCAAGCGCATCGTCGACAAGATCAACGACATGCTCGGCCCGGGCGTGGCCCAGGCCATCGACGGCGGTTCGATCCGGGTCACCGCGCCGCTCGATCCGAGCCAGCGCGTCGACTACCTGTCGATCCTCGAGAACCTGGAAATCGATCCGGGACAGGCGGTGGCCAAGGTCATCATCAACTCTCGTACCGGCACCATCGTCATCGGTCAGAACGTCAAGGTTTCGCCGGCCGCCGTGACCCACGGCAGCCTCACCGTGACCATCACCGAAGACCCGATCGTCAGCCAGCCGGGCCCGTTGTCCAATGGCCAGACCGCGGTCGTGCCACGCTCGCGGGTCAACGCCGAGCAGGAAGCCAAGCCGATGTTCAAGTTTGGCCCGGGCACCACCCTCGACGAGATCGTTCGTGCGGTGAACCAGGTCGGCGCGGCACCGGGGGACCTGATGGCGATCCTCGAAGCCTTGAAGCAGGCCGGCGCGCTGCAAGCCGACCTGATCGTGATTTGAGGTAGGGGCCATGGATATTCGCAAGAGCGGTCTGATCAGCGGTGGGGATTCGGGTTCCTACTCGGACCTCAACCGGCTTAACCAGCTCAAGGTCGGCGACAAGAACAGCGACGCCAACATGCGCAAGGTGGCGCAGGAGTTCGAGTCGCTGTTTCTCAACGAGATGCTCAAGTCCATGCGTTCGGCCACCGAGGCGCTGGGCAAGGACAACCCGCTCAATACGCCGGCGGCCAAGCAGTACCAGGAAATGTACGACCAGCAGTTGGCGGTCTCCATGTCCCGCGAGGGCGGAGGCATCGGCCTGGCCGATGTGCTGATGCGCCAGATGTCGAAGAACAAGCCGACTGTCGCGGCAGCGGCCTCGGCCTTGCCCGGAGCGCAGCCTGAGAAAGTCGCGCAACCTGAGAAGGTCGCGACGCCGACCGACATCGCGGCCGGCACCGTCGCCCTGGGCGGTCCACTGTCGCGGGTCAATGGCCAGCGTCCGTTATGGACGTCCCGGGTGGTGGAGCCGGAACGTCCGGCCGGTGGTCACCACAACGATATGGCGCTGCTCAACCAGCGGCGTCTCTCCCTGCCGAGCAAGCTGACCGATCGCTTGCTGGCGGGCATCGTACCCTCGGCCGACAGTGCGGCCACCACCAACCGCAGCGCCTTGCCGGAGCGCACTACGGCGGCGACCGATGCGTTGGTCAAAAACAGTTCGCGCAGCTTTGCCGCGGTGCCCCACGGGCGCATGCAGATCTACGGTCGCGCCGTGGCGCAGCCACCGTTGGCGCCGGCGAAGAAAGCCTTCAGCTCGGCGGACGAATTCGTCGCCACCATGCTGCCGATGGCGCAGCAGGCCGCCGACCGCATCGGTGTCGATCCGCGTTATCTGGTGGCGCAGGCTGCGCTGGAAACCGGCTGGGGCAAATCGGTCATGCGTGCCCAGGACGGCAGCAGCAGTCACAACCTGTTCGGCATCAAGGCCAGCAGCAACTGGAAGGGCGATTCGGCCCGGGCGATCACCAGCGAATTCAGAAATGGCCAGATGGTCAAGGAGACGGCCGAGTTCCGCTCCTATGCCTCGTATCAGGACAGCTTCCACGACCTGGTGACCCTGTTGCAGAGCAACAATCGCTATCAAGAAGTGCTGAAGTCGGCCGATAACCCAGAACAGTTTGTACGCGAGTTGCAAAAGGCCGGGTATGCAACCGACCCGGACTACGCAAGCAAGATTTCGCAGATTGCCAAGCAGATGAAGAGCTACGAGAACTACGCTGCGGCGGGCGCTTCCACGAATTTATAAGGTCTGAATCATGAGTTTGCTCAATATCGGGATGTCGGGGCTGTCTGCCAGCCAATCGTCGTTGATGACCACGGGTAACAACATCGCCAACGCCGATACCGCCGGTTATTCGCGCCAGCAGACCGTTCAGGGCACCAAGGCTTCGAACCAGTACGGCAATGTCTTCATCGGCAGCGGTACCACCCTGGCCGACGTGCGCCGGGTGTACAACAGCTACCTGGACGCGCAACTGCAGACCACCACTTCGCTGAACAGCGATGCCGCCGCTTACCTGGGGCAGATCACCCCGCTGGACAAGATGCTGTCGGACAACGGCACTGGCATCACCGGCGCGCTGACCAAGTTTTTCGCCTCGATGCAGAACGTCAACGCCAAGCCGACCGACGACGCCTCGCGGCAGCTGCTGCTCAGTGATGCGCAAGCGCTGAGCAACCGCTTCAATTCCGTTTCCAGCCAGTTGAACGAGCAGAACGCCAGTATCAACGGCAACCTGAGCAGCATGGCTGACCAGGTCAACAAGCTGGCGGCCACCATCGCCCAGTTGAACCAGAAGATTTCCGAAGTCTCCAGCGGCGGCGGCATGCCCAACGACCTGCTCGACGCGCGCAACGAAACCCTGCGCCAGCTGTCGACCTTCGTCAAAGTGGACGTCTCCGAGCGCGGCCCGAACATCGACCTGTACCTGGGCAGCGGCCAGCCGCTGGTCGTGGGCAACACCTCCAGCAGCCTGGAAGTGGTCGCCGGCAAGACCGACCCGACCCGTTCCTCGCTGCAACTCAATCGCGGCGCGAGCACTATCGATGTGACCTCGGTGATCACCGGTGGCGAGATCGGCGGCCTGCTGCGTTATCGCAACGAGGTGCTGGACCCGGCGATGAACGAACTGGGGCGCGTGGCCCTGGTGATCGCCGACCAGGTCAACAGCCAGCTCGGACAAGGCATCGACAAGAACGGTGAGTTCGGCGCGTCGCTGTTCAATAACATCAACAGTGCGGCCCTGATCAGTCAGCGCAGCATTGCCAACGGCAACAACAGCGCCGGCTCGGGCAACCTCAATGTGACCATCAAGGACACCGGCAAGCTGACCATCAACGACTACCAGGTAACCTTCAGCAGCGCCACCGACTACACCGTCAAGCGCTCCGACGGCACCAGCCTGGGGGCGTTCAGCACCACCACCACGCCGCCACCGGTGATCGACGGTTTCACCCTGAGCCTCAATGGCGGGGCGATGAGCGCCGGCGACAGCTTCAAGATCACCCCGACCCGCAACGCGGCCACCAGCATCAAGACCGAGCTGACCGACGCCAAGCGCCTGGCCATTGCCGCGCCGCTGAACGCCGAAGTGCTGCCAGGTGCCACCGGTTCGCTGAGCATTCCGGGCCTGCCGACCGTCAAGCCGGCCCTGGATATCTACAACTCGGCCGCCAACGCCGAGATGCAGACCGCGATCAAGAACTCGGTGCCGGTCAAGCTGGTCTTCGACGCTCCCGCGAGCGGTAGCCAGGGGTACAAGTACTACGATGCCAAGGGCACGTTGATGGGCACAGGTTCCATCGTTCCGGGGCAGAACAACACCCTGAACCTGCAGATCAAGATGGTCGATGCCAGCGGCAACCCGATCACCGACGGCGCGACTCCGCCGGTGCAGAAAACCTTCACCGTGGAGATGACCGTCGCCGGTTCGCCGAAGGACGGCGAAGGGCTGAACGTCAAGTTCAACGGCGCCGGCTCCATCGACAACCGCAACGGCAACGCGCTGGCGGCCCTGCAGAACAAACAGACCGTGGATACCGGTTCGGCCAGCAAGGGCATCACCCTGGTCGACGCCTACGGCAAGCTGGTGGAGGGCGTGGGCGCCAAGGCCAGCCAAGGCAAGCTCGACGGTGCCGCCACCGAGACGATCCTGGCCAATGCCAAGGGCGCGCGGGATTCGTTATCCAAGGTCAACCTGGACGAAGAAACCGGCAACCTGGTCAAGTACCAGCAGTACTACACCGCCTCCTCGCAGATCATCAAGGCTGCGCAGGAAACCTTCTCCACCCTGATCAACAGCCTCTAAGGAGTCGTAGTCCATGCGTATTTCTACCGCCCAGTTTTACGAATCCTCGGCAGCCAACTATCAGAAGAATTTCGCCAACGCGGTCAAGAGCAGCGAAGAGGCCAGCCTCCTGACTCGCGTCAACACCGCGGCCGATGATCCGGTGGGCGCTTCGCGTCTGCTGCAACTGGGCCAGCAGGCCTCGATGCTGAGCCAGTACTCGTCCAACACCACGTCGATCAAGGCGACCCTGGGCCAGGCCGAATCGGTCCTGACCAGCATCACCAGCGTTCTGGCCCGTGCCCAGGAACTGGCGACCGGGGCCGGCAACGCCGGCTACACCGACGCGGACCGCAAGGCCAACGCCGCTGAGCTGGGGCAGATCGAAGAGCAGCTGTTGAGCCTGATGAACACCCAGGACGAGAACGGCAAATACATCTTCGCCGGTTCCAAGGGCGATACCGTGCCGTTCACCCGCAATTCCGACGGCACCTACAGCTACAACGGCGACCAGACCTCGCTGAACCTGCCGGTGGGCGACACCATGTCCATGGCTACCAACACCACGGGCTGGGCGGCGTTCCAGCAGGCCATCAACACCAGCCGCAGTCAGGTCAGCATGACCGCGCCGGCGGTCGACGACGGTCGGGTCACGCTGTCCAACGGCCAGGTGTCTTCGGATCCGAAGTACAACAGCTCCTTCCGCAGCGGCGAGCCGTACACCGTCAGTTTCCTCAGCGGCACCCAGCTCAAGATCACTGACAGCGCCGGCAACGACGTGACCTCCGAGGCCAGCCAGAATGGCTCCTTCAGCTCCAGCAAGGGGGCTGAGGCCCAGACTGTCAGTTTCCGTGGCGTCGACCTGCGCCTGAACATCAATCTGAAGCCCGGCGATACCAACCCTGACACGGTGATCGCCGGCCACAGCTTTACCCTGGCGGCCAAGCCCGACTCGTTCAACGTCTCGCGCAGCCCGGGCAACCCGTCGACCGCGGTGGTGACCGGCGCCAGCGTCAGCAACAGCGGCGCCTACAACGCCAGCTTCCCGAGCGGCGGCGCGGTCATCAAGTTCACCAGCGCCACCGACTACGAGCTGTACGCCTCGCCGTTGACCGCCAACAGCAAGCCGGTTTCCACCGGCACCATGGCCGGCTCCACGGCGACCGCCTCGGGTGTGGATTTCACCTTCAGCGGTACGCCGGCGGCGGGCGACCAGTACACGGTTGCGGTGAACAATCACCAGACCCAGAACGTCCTCGACACCATCAGCCAACTGCGTGGTGTGCTGAATACACCGACCAATGGCGATCCGATCGCGATCCAGAAACTCAACGCCGGGTTGCAGTCGGGGATGGCCAACCTGGCCAGCGGCGCCAACCAGGTGGCGAGCGCCGTCAGCGACATCGGCGGCCGGGGTTCGGCGCTGGATATCCAGAACGAAACCAACATGAGCCTGAGCACGGCCAACACCCAGACCCAGTCGGCGATCCGCGATTCCGACCCGGCCGAGGTGATGACCCGCCTGACCCTGCAACAGACCATGCTGCAGGCCTCGCAACTGGCCTTCAGCAAGATTTCTCAGCTGGGCCTGTTCAACAAGGTCTGAGTCTGAGTCGGTCGCTCCCTCGGGAGCGACCGCACCATCGAGCCCCAGCCGTCTTCATTAAGCGGTTCCGGGGCCCGTGCCTGTCCAGGCCGGGTCCGCCGCTCGAGAGTTTTGCGCCGTGAATCAACGCCCTCTAGTCAGCATCGTCATCCCCGCCTTCAATCCGCGCTTCTTCAGTCAGGCGTTCGAGAGTGCGCTCGCCCAGACCTGGGAGCGGATCGAAATCGTCATCTGCGACGACTCGGCCGGCGACGAGATCCGCCAGGCGGTCGACGCCATCGCCGAGCCACCCCATCCGGTGCGTTACCTGCGCAACCCGCAACGCCTGGGCTTGCAGAAGAACCTGCTGCGCGGTGTCGAAGAGGCTCGCGGCGAGCTGATCAAGATTCTTTGCGACGATGACCGACTGTTCGCCCCGAGCATTGCCCAGCAGGCGCAGGTGCTGGTGGATCACCCCGAGATCAACCTGGTTTTTGCCCTGCGGGTGATGAGCGACGCCGGCAACTTCATTCTCCCGCCACGGGTCGAGAACGCCCGGCTGTCGCCCAATGACGCGATGATCAAGGGCGACGACATGCTGGCGATTCTCGAGAGCACGCCGCGCAACTTCCTCGGCAATTTCAGTTCGACCCTGATGCGCCGCGCCGATGTGCTGGAGCTGTTGCCCGCCTTGACCCAGGAGGGCGTGGGTTTCGTCGCGTTGCTGGACCTGGCGCTGTTCGTGTGCCTGATGCGGCGTGGCAACCTGGCGCTGCTCAATACGGTGTTGAGCGCCGAGCGCCTGTATCCGGAGCGCTTGAGCAAGCAGCCGGAAATCCAGCGGGCGGCGAAGATCGAATGGGACTGGCTGGCGCAGATGCTCGCCGCGCGCAGCGGCGAATCGGCGCCGGCCGCAGGCTGGGTGCGTACTGTCGACCTGGCGAAAATGGTCGAGCCTTCCTGGCAGTGGGGGGAGCTGTGTGTGACCCGGGTCCTGGGTAACCGCCATACAGTGGTGGACGGCCGGGTCGGCGGCGAGAGCGAAAGCTACGCCGACTTCTACCGGGAATGGCTGGCGATCCGGCAGTTCAGCGAGACCGAGAAGCACCACCTGCCGCAGCGGATCGGCAATTGGCCGGCGCAGCCGCAGATCGTGCCGATCGTTGTCGATGCCGAGTCCGATGCGGTCGCGCTGGAGTCGACCCTGCGCAGCCTGGAAGGGCAGTTGTATGCGCCCCAGGCGATCCTGGTGCTGTCCAATGGCCAAGACGCCGAGCGCGAGCGCGTGCTGCAACTACCGCTGGAGCAGTCATGGGGCCGGCAGCTCAATGGGCTGGTGCCGCAACTGGAAGGCTGCCACTGGTTTTACCTGCTGCGGGCCGGCGACACCCTGAAGGAGTCGGCGCTGCTGATCCTCGCCGAACGCATCGCCGTCACCCCTGGCGCGCTGTGCGCCTACAGCGACGAAGGGGCATTGGTCGAGGGCGAGTCGAGCGATCCGGTGTTCAAGCCCGACTTCAACCTCGACCTGATGCGCGGTTACCCCTATGTCGGCCGGACGCTGGCGTTCGAGCGCCAGCGCTTCCTGGCCCTGGGTGGTTTCGATCCGGCATTCGGCGAACTGGCGCCCCAGGACCTGCTGTGGCGCCTGGTGGAAGAGGCGGGGCCGCAGGCCATCGAGCACATTGCCGAAATCCAGGTCGAGAGCCCGTTCAATTTTGCCGACTGGCTGTCGCTGCCCGAGGTGATCGAAGGCAATGCCCGGCTGACCAGTGCGCACCTGGAACGGATCGGTGTCGAGCATCGGATCCGTCACGACGACCTGCCGCTGCTCAATCGCATCGATTACCGGTACCCGCAGCGGCCGCTGGTCTCGATCATCATCCGTGCCGGCGATTCCCTGGTGGCCTTGCAGCGTTGCACCGAGAGCCTGATCGAAAAGACCGCCTACCACCATTACGAAATCCTGATCGTCGACAGTGGCAGCCGCGATCCGGCCATGGCTGCCTGGCTGGACGCCATGGCGCAGCTCGGCGCCGGCATGTTGCGGGTGGTGCCGTTCGACGGCCCCGACACTGACGCGGCGATTCGCAATCATGGGGCGCGGCAGGCCCACGGCGAGTACCTGCTGTTGCTCAGTGCCAATGCCTTGATCTGCTCTGGCGACTGGCTGGACGAGTTGCTCAATCACGCCCAGCGTCCGGAAGTGGGGGTGGTGGGTGCGCGCCTGCTCGGCCTCGACGGTTCGATCGTGCATGCCGGGCTGATCCTTGGCCTGGCTGGCGCTGCCGGTTCGCCGTTTTCCGGTGAGGCCGCCAGTGCTCGCGGTTATATGCAGCGCTTGCAGGTGGTGCAGAGCTGGAGCGCGGTCAGCGGCGATTGCCTGATGGTGCGCAAGGAAGTCTTCGACAGCGTTGGCCAGTTGGACGAGGCCGACTATTCCCTTGGTCTCAGTGACGTCGACCTGTGCCTGCGGATCAACCGCGACGGTTACCTGGTGGTCTGGACGCCTTATGCCAGCCTGGTGCTGACGCCCGCCGAGCAAACGCCGCAAGAACCCGGAACCCTGGAGCGACAGGAGCGGGAACACGACACCTTCTATCGCCGCTGGATGCCCCTGGTTGCCCGTGATCCCGCCTATAACCCGGCCCTGAGCCTGGGTTATTCCAGCTTCAGCCTGGAGGTGGGGCTGCGCGATAACTGGAATCCGTTCTCGACCCGCGCCTTGCCGCTGGTGCTGGGGTTGCCGGTCACCAGAACGGCCGTGGGCCATTACCGGGTGACCGCGCCTCTCGCGGCGCTGGAAGCAGAAGGGCGGCTGCTCGGCCGATTCGCCTACGAGTCTCCGTCGAGCGTGGAGATCGAGCGCCTGTCCCCTGATTCGATCATTCTGCAGTGTCGCTACAGCGGCGGTGCGGTGAGCGATATCCAGCGCATGAAAAAGTACTCCAATGCCCTGCGAGTATTCGAGCTGGACGACTACGTGATCAACGCGCCGAAGAAAAACACCCACGCACGCAACACGCCGGTCAATACCGAGGAAATGCTGCGCCAGAGCATCGCCCTGTGCGATCGGGTGGTGGTCACCACGCAACCGCTGGCCGACGCCTTGTCGAGCATGCACAGCGATATCCGGATCGTGCCGAACATGTTGCCGGTCGATCCCTGGGGCAGCCTGACCAGTCGCCGCGGCACCTCGAGCAAACCGCGGGTGGGCTGGGGCGGCGGCACCAGCCACACCGGCGACCTGGAAATCATCGTCGATGTGGTGCGTGAACTGGCCCATGAAGTGGAGTGGGTGTTCTTTGGCATGTGTCCGGACGAACTGCGGCCTTATGTCCATGAGTTCCACTCCGTCATCAGCCTGCAGGCCTATCCGTTCAAGCTGGCCAGCCTCAACCTCGATCTGGCCCTGGCACCGCTGGAGTTCCACATCTTCAACGACTGCAAGAGCAACCTGCGCCTGCTGGAGTACGGGGCTTGCGGTTACCCGGTGATCTGCACCGACACCGAGGCTTATCGCGGCTACCTGCCGTGTACCAAGGTCGTGAGCAACAGCACCCGGGAATGGATCGACGCGATCCGCATGCACCTGGCCGACCCCGATGCCAGCTACCGCATGGGCGATGCGCTGCGCGAGGAAGTCCTGCGCGACTACATGCTGCGGGGCAACAACCTGAACCAGTGGCTGCAGGGCTGGTTGCCGGACTGACCTCGGCATCCGGAGCAAAAAAGCCAGGCTTGCGATGCCTGGCTTTTTTTATGGCGTTTATCCGCCGTTTTTTCCCGATTCAAGAGCCCTGTCGTCGTGTCGCCTGCGCTTTGTCTGGCGCGCCGAAGCCTTGGTCCAGGCGGGCAGGAGCTGGCGCGTTTCCTGCAAGTCCCCCGGAATATCGCCATAAAACGAGCGCTGCCACCGACAGGGGCGGCCCCGCCAAGGCACAAGTTTTATCCAGAAGGCCCGCAAAAAGCTCGGTACAGCTTGGCAGAGCCCTGTGACGAACAAGAGGGGAGACGATGAAGGCAGTTATTTTGGCGGGTGGCCTGGGCACGCGCATCAGCGAGGAGTCCCATCTCAAGCCCAAGCCGATGATCGAGATCGGCGGCAAGCCAATTCTCTGGCACATCATGAAGCAGTACTCCGCCCACGGCATTCACGATTTCGTGATCTGCCTGGGCTACAAGGGGTATGCGATCAAGGACTTCTTCGCCAACTACTTCCTGCATACCTCCGACGTCACCTTCGACATGCGGGAAAACCGCATGGACGTGCACCAGAACTACAGCGAGCCCTGGCGCGTGACCCTGATCGACACCGGTGAGGAAACCATGACCGGCGGGCGTCTGCGCCGGGCCGGCCGTTATCTGCAGAACGAAGAGGCCTTCTGCTTTACCTATGGCGACGGTGTATCCGACCTGAATATCGGCGCGCTGGTGGACTTCCACCGGGCCCACGGCAAGCAGGCGACGGTCACGGCCGTGCAGCCGCCTGGCCGCTACGGCGCCCTGGAGCGCGATGGCGACAGCGTCCTGGGTTTCACCGAAAAGCCCCGCGGCGACGGCGGCTGGATCAATGGCGGTTTCTTCGTGCTGTCGCCCAAGGTGCTGCCGCTGCTGACCGCCGATGACACGGTCTGGGAAGCCGAGCCGTTGTCGACCCTGGCCCGGCAGGGGCAGTTGAATGCCTTTCAGCACGACGGTTTCTGGCATCCGATGGACACCCTGCGGGACAAGAACCACCTGGAGCAGCTCTGGCAAAGCGGGGAGGCCCCATGGAAGCAATGGGACTGAGTCCGGAGTTCTGGCGCGGCAAGCGGGTCCTGGTCACCGGGCATACCGGTTTCAAGGGCAGTTGGCTGACCCTGTGGCTGCAGAGCCTCGGCGCGCAAGTCAGTGGTTTTGCCCTCGATCCGTCGACCGAGCCGAGCCTGTTCGAGCTGGCGCGGGTTCACGCGACCGCACCTGCGACTACATCGTCGACACCATCAACGCCCTCAAGGAACTGGACCGCCGTTCCAGCCGCTTCGAACTGGAACAGG
>NZ_JBNNVU010000017.1:0-86777 GCF_050280705.1 Pseudomonas sp. NPDC089530
TTGCTGCCGGTGACAGTGACGGTCACCAACTGGGTATCGACGCCACCGAGGCCATCGCTGACCTGGACGCTGAACACCTCATCATGGCTTTCGCCGGCTTTCAGCGACTGCACGGCACTGGCAACGCCATCGGTGCCGTTGGCCAGGGTGTAGGTCCACTGGCCGGTACTGTCGACGGCGATCGAGCCGTAGGTTCCAGTTGGCGAACCATTGATAGCCCAGGCCGCGGTGGCAGCGTGGTCAATGTCGGTCGAACTGAACTGGCCACTGACGCTGAGGGTGGTGTCTTCCTGTACGGCGCCGATATCGTTGCCGGTCGCGAAGCTGAGCACCGGTGCGTCGTTGTTGCCGGTGACAGTGACGGTGACCAGTTGGGTGTCCACGCCGCCAAGGCCATCGCTGACCTGGACGCTGAATACCTCATCATGAGTCTCGCCGGCTTTCAGCGATTGCACCGCACTGGCGACGCCATCGGTGCCATTGGCCAGGGTGTAGGTCCACTGACCGGTGCTGTCCACGGCGATCGAGCCGTAGCTGCCGGTATTTGCCCCGGCAATGCTCCAGGTAGCGGTGGCGTTGTGATCGATGTCGGCTGAGCTGAATTGGCCGCTGACGCTGAGGATGGTGTCTTCCTGCACGGCACCTACATCATTGCCGGTGGCGAAGCTGAGCACTGGCGCATCATTGCTGCCGGTGACAGTGACGGTCACCAGTTGGGTGTCCACGCCACCAAGGCCATCGCTAACCTGGACACTGAATACTTCGTCGTGACTTTCGCCAGCCTTTAGCGACTGCACCGCACTGGCGACGCCATCAGTGCCATTGGCCAGGGTGTAGGTCCATTGGCCGCTGCTGTTGACGGCGATCGAGCCGTAGGTTCCAGCTGGCGAACCATTGATAGTCCAGGCCGCAGTGGCATTGTGATCGATGTCGGTCGAGTTGAACTGGCCACTGATGCTAAGGGTGGTGTCTTCCTGTACCGCGCCGACATCGTTGCCGGTTGCGAAGCTCAGCACCGGCGCGTCATTGCTACCGGTGACAGTGACGGTGACCAGTTGGGTGTCGACGCCGCCAAGGCCATCGCTGACCTGCACACTGAACACCTCGCTGTGACTTTCGCCAGCCTTTAGCGACTGCACCGCACTGGCAACGCCATCGGTGCCGTTGGCCAGGGTGTAGGTCCACTGGCCGCTGCTGTTGACGGCGATCGAGCCGTAGGTTCCAGCTGGCGAACCATTGATGGACCAGGTGGCGGTGGCAGCGTGATCGATGTCGGTCGAGTTGAACTGGCCGCTGACGCTGAGGGTGGTGTCTTCCTGCACGGCGCCAGCATCATTTCCTGTCGCGAAGCTGAGCACTGGCGCATCGTTGCTACCTGTAATGGTGATGGTGACAGTCTGAGTGACGGAAGCCGCGTTAGCCGCGCCACTGTCATCGGTGGCGACCACCTTGTACGAGAAGGTGATGGTTTCACCCGAACCGAGGAAGTCGAGGTTCTGGCTGCTGCTGTAATCCCAGCTGTTCTGATCGACCGAGAAACCAGCCACTAATGCTGAAGCCACACCCGCATTGAGGGTGCCGCCGCTCCAGGTAATGTCGTTGTTGGCGGTCTGCGATACGGTCACCACGTCGGTGCTGTCCAGATCGGCAAAGCCCAGGGCGCCACTGTCGCTCAGCGTGGCCGCACCGTTGCCTTCGTTCATCGCGCCGGTAGTGTCGGCAATGGTCAACGTTGGCCGATCGTTAGTGCCGGTGAGGGTGATGGTCACAGTCTGCGTTGCCGAAGCCGCGGTTGCCGCTCCGCTGTTGTCGGTGGCCACCACCTTGTACGAAAAGGTGATGGTTTCACCCGCGCCGAGGAAGTCGAGGTTCTGGTGGGTGCTGTAGTCCCAGCTGTTCTGGTCGACCGAGAAACCGGCGACCAATGCCGAAGCCACACCCGCATTGAGCGTGCCGCCGCTCCAGGCGATGTCGCCGTTGGCGGTCTGCGACACGGTCACCACATCGATATTGTCTGGATCGGCAAAGCTCAGGGCGCCGCTGTCGCTCAGCGTGGCCGTACCGTTGCCTTCGTTCATGGCGCCGCTGGTATCGGCAATGGTCAGCGTCGGCCGGTCGTTGGTGCCGGTGAGGGTAATGGTCACGGTCTGTACCGCGCCGTCGCCGATCACCACGTTATAGGTCTGGGTAACGGTTTGGCCTTCGCCCAGGAACTGCAAGGCGGCATTGTCTACCGCGAAGTGCCAGTTCAGCGAACCGCTCCCCGTGCCGGTGCTGTCGTGCAGTGGCGCTGTAGTGAAGCTGCCCAGGTAGCCGGAGGCGCCCGGCGTGACGGTGACGCTGTGGGTGTCGATCAGGTCGGCATCGGTGAAGGTGATGCTGCCGTTGGCCGCGTAGTGGCCGCTGTCTTCCTTGGCATCGCCGGTCTGCACGCCGCTGGTGATCTGCACCTGGTCGTTGGTGCCGGTGATGGTGATGATCACATTCTGCGTTGTCGACGAGCCATGCCCGTCACTGATGGTGACCACATAGGTTTCGGTCGCCGTCTGCCCCTGAGCCAGGGACTGGGCTGCCGCATTGTTCAGGGTATAAGTCCAGTCGACGGTGCCGTTGGCCGCATTGGCGGCTTCAGCCACGGCGGCAAGGGCGAAGCTGCCCAGCGCAGTGGTATTGCCTCCCGCCGCGGCGAAAGAGGCGGTATGGGTATCGCTCAGATCGACATCGTTAAACGCAATCGTGCCGGTCGTGCTGTGCGAGTCGGTCAGGCTCGGCGTGGCGGCCGCATCTTCGGTGACATTACCGGCCTGCGCGCCGAGGCCTAGCGTCACACTGTCATTCGCACCGGCAAATTGCACCTGCGCAGTGGCCCAACTGAGCGTGCCATTACCGAGACGAATCGCGTAGGTAAAGCTGTCTGTCAGGGATGCTCCGACAGCAAGCGCCTGCAGTTGCATCTTGAAGGCAGTGGATAAGGTAGCGGCGTCGTAGCCGACCTTTCCATCCGACGTAATCCAGATTTTCGCGCCATTGAGGCTGGTGTCGGAGCTCGTCGCCTCGATTCTGCTCGTGTCCTGGACCAGCAGATCGGCCGGAGCATAAACCTTGGTGGCAGTAGAAAGACTGGTTGCGTTATCGAGTGACCAGAGGGTCTTGGCGTTGCCCCCCAGGTCATTGGACATGACGTCCAGGTACACGACCCCCAGCAGGTCTTCAGTGATGGTCGCGTTGCCTGTGCCAATGACACCTGTAGTGAAAATGTCGTCCTGGGCCTGCGGTGTATTGGAAAACGAAGTCGCGGTGCCGCCGCTGGTGGTCGTGGTGGTAGCCATGTCTTTCTCCCGAGAATGTTTTTATAGAATCGCCAGGGATTTCCAACGGGACGCAGTCCCGTGCTTGTGCCGCTCAGGGGGTCAGGAGCGCTGCGAGGCGGCGGGGCGGACAGGGGCCCAAGCCGGGGGCTGCGCTGCGCGCGGCGCGCAGTAACCTGAGAGTTCCCATATGAGAGGGACTCCTGAAGTAATGTCTGGATGGGGGGCCGTTGTCTTGGGGGATCCTGACTCAGGGATCGGCCTTGCCTGATATCAGTTTGATAGTGGTTTAGTTGTGGGGGCGGGCGCTGTAAAGGTGTTAACCGGGGTTAACAGTACGAAGTGCCAATAATCCGACAAGCGGACTGCTCGATGTCAATATTATGTCGATTGGTTTTTGGCGAAGTGGCCGCAGGCACCCGGCACTCGTGCGGCTCGAATGAGCTGAAACCCTTATGCGGCATGGGCTGGCTGCGTCATACCGGTGCTGGATCCCCTCTCATTGCAGCGCCAGTTGTTAAAGAGCCTGCCAGGGCATTCCGCTGGCGGGCTCTCAGGCTCGTGTCCAAACGCCAAGATCTGGGGAGTGCTACCTCTGAAACGAATCCGTCCTTTTCAGTGCTTTGAGAAGTGTCTGATATTCGCCCCAACGACTTTTGCCTAGCCTGAGCGCTATCGAATGAGCGGGTCTGCAGGGAGGCGGGTATGGACAGGCGGGGTTTTCAGGTTGATTCAACGTCGCAGGTGGCGGCCTTCAAGGCGGGCATGACTGCGGATGGCGAGATGCTTCAGGCCATTGGCAACGGTTCGGCACTGCCACTGTTGCAAGTACTGGGCAGGCTCATGGACCTTGCGGGCGACAATGAACAAGCCGCACGGCGGCTCATCAAGAGCGTGATGACCTATCAGCAAAAGGACCTCGAGCTGTTACGTGCCTGTCAGCAACAAAATGACCGACAAGCCATTGCCAGGTTGTGCCACAAGATGGCGGGCGCTGCCTGTGTGTTGAAGTACCAGCCGTTGATTGCCAGCTGTCAGCAGCTGAAGGACATCAGCATTGAAGGGGCCTGGCCAATACTGCTGAACAGGGCGCAGGTAGTCGAACAGGCGCTGCTCAACCTTATGGACATCTGTTTAATAGCCCTTCGGGATGATGGTCCGATCGATCTGAGAGAGCTGCCTCGTGAGTGCTAGTTTCCGCTGCTCCGGAGGAAGGTCGTGCTCGATGCGCTGTCGCAAAACCGAAACCACCGATTCTGAAACGGGCAGATGTCCATGCGCTGCTGGATTTTGCAAAGGGTCTAGATGATTCCTTTTTGCCTGGCTAATTCAATCAGCGAGAGAAGGTTGGTGGTGTTGAACTTTTTCAAGAGCCTGACTTTATAAGTGCTGACCGTTTTGTGGCTGATCAGCAGGCTCGCCGCAATTTCCCTGTTATTGAGCCCCTGGGCCAGCAGCCTTAACGTGGTGATTTCCCGGTTGGTCAACTGAGAGGCGGCAATGCTCTGCATGTGATTGGTGTGAATGCTCTCCTGCAGCAGCATCAGAGAACTTTCAGGGAAGTAGGTATGCCCTGATAACAATGCCTTTACTGCGTCTCCCACCTCATCCAGCGCTTCATCCTTGCAGATGAAACCTGCCGCGCCTCCATGTAAACAGCGGACTGCAAAGTTTTTCGAGTCGCTGGAAGTCAGTATCAATGTCTTGACCGGAAAGTCGTTCGCCTTGAAGTGAGCGAGGACGGAGAGTCCGTCCAGTTGCGGCAAGTCCAGATCAAGTATCACCAGGTTTGGTTTGTGGGTGCGGACCACCTGGATTGCATCGACGCCATTTTCAGCTTCAGCGACGATATTATGCCCATTGCGCTCAAGTATGACTTTCAAGGCAATTCTGACCAAAGGGTGGTCGTCGACTATTACTATGTTTCCCATAGTGGGTTCTCTCTGTATTGGTTTTTTACGTATAGGCTTATATGTCTGATCTCTGTATTAAATTTCGCTTGTTGAAGTGTGAGGCCTTGTAAGGGAGGCGTTGTTTGGCCAAGGGAGACTCCTTTCTTTGATTTTGAGGTGGGGGTAGTGATCAAGGCGGACAGGCTGCTGCGGAACAGTTGGCGCACTACAGCTGAACACTAAGATTTGAAGAAGTACACAGTCTTTCCTCATCTGTAAAGACGAAATCAGCGTTGAGTTTATTAGGATTTTTCTGATGGGTGGATCGGCCATCTCTCAATTCAAATTTGAAGATTAATCGGTAAGGTACGGCTTCCTTTGACGACCTGTAGTGGGCTGTCAAAGGGACTCACTATTGTTATCGACTAACCGACTCTGATGTTGAATGAGAGAGGCTTGGTTGCCATGGCTGAAGTGGGTGGGTCATGGCTGAACCGGGAAGGTGATCAAACTTGATTTAACTTTCTTTGCCGATCAACGTGAACAAGGAAATCACATGAAACGAACATCCTTTGTATCCCTTGCAACTTCAAGCTTGATGCTTGCTGCATTTATTCCCTCGCTGTCTCACGCTACTGATGGCGTGATCAACTTCTCCGGCAGCATCAGTGCTGCGACTTGCAACATCAACGGCCAGGCACCGGGTGAAGACAACATTACCAACGTCGAATTGGGACGTATCGCTCCTTCGGCTTTTACCAAGATCGGGGATGCTTCGACGTTCAAGGCTTTCGATCTGGTGCTGTCCGGTGCGGAATGTACCGATAAGGCTAAAGTCACCATTGATTTCGACCAGCTAGGTAACGTCGATCCAGCGACCGGTAACCTCAAGCTGATCGGCACCGCGCCGGCAACGGGCGTGCAGATCCAGGTCTACAACAACGATGCTTCTGGCACCAAGATCCCGCTGGGCCAGGCAGAGACCTCGCCACAGGTCGCCACAGTCGCTGACAAGACGGCAACCCTCAAGTTCAAGGCGAACTATGTCGCGACCGCGGCTGCCGTCGGTGCGGGTTCGGGTAACTCCTACGTCCGATACACCCTGTCGTACAAGTAACGGCAAAGGTCCAAGGAGTGCGTCATGACGCCGAAAGCGCGTGTTTGGTCTTCTTTCGTTCTCGGCGTCATGTTCCTGGGCGTTTGTTCTGGAACTGTGCAGGCGTCGATAGTCATGCAGGGTACCCGGCTGGTTTATCCCGCGGAGGCTCGTGAAGTGACAATCAAAATGAATAACGCGGGGAATACGGCTTTATTGGCCCAGAGCTGGATTGACGATGGCGATTCCAGTAAGGCCCCTGAGGAAATAAAAGTTCCGTTCCTAGTGTCTCCCGCTGTTATTCGCCTGGACCCGGACGCCGCCGCAGCGCTGCGTATTTCTTATACGAAGGAGAAACTTGCCGGGGATCGGGAATCATTGTTCTGGCTTAATGTCCTGGAGACGCCTCCTCGAAAGGAAGCGGACGAAAACGTCCTGCAGTTCGCCTTCAGAACCCGAATCAAAGTGTTCTTCCGGCCGAAGAGCTTGAAGCCGGATGTCGATCTGGCGGCAAACAAGCTCGATTGGAAGTTGACAAGCCATTCGGATGTAAAAGGGGGCAGGGAAAGCCGAGCAGGTCTTCAAGTAACTAATCCGACGCCCTATTACATTTCATTTGCCAGGGTCGAAGTTGTTCTCGATGGTCAGAAAGTTGCCGTCAAGGATGAAATGGTCGCGCCTTTCAGTAACGGACTGTTCTTGTTGCCTGAGCATGCGCCGCAAACCTATCGTAAAGCATCCGTGCATTACGAAGTCATTAATGACTTCGGCGGGCGGCGCACACTTGATAGAGCGCTGTCCCGGTAACTCTTTCATTTTCACTCTGCCCATTTATATGGCGTAGTCGTCCGACGGTATTGAATATGTTGAACGTCCGGTGCCGTTGTCTGGTTGTCTATGCCTGTGCGCTAGTTATGTATGTTTTGAACTCGAGTCGATTTTTCTTATTTATTGTTTCTACGGCGACCATGGTCATGACGACTGCAGTATGGGCTGAAACTTCCGCGGGCTCTGGGGCATTGAACAAGACTGCCGCGGTATCGACAGAGTCGGATGTGGTGTTCGACTCGCAAATGTTGTTTCAAACCGAGGGCAGCTCGATCGATACCAGTCGCTTCGAGCGCCAGGACTTTCTCATTCCAGGCACCTACCGTATCGACCTGCTGGTGAACGGACGTTGGGGGGCCACCCAGGACATCGAGTTTCGCGATACCCACGGACCGCAAGGGGGGCAACCCTGCTATGAGCGTTCGCTGCTGACCCGGGCCGGTATCGACCTGGAAAAGGCCGACGCGGCCCAGCCTTCTTCCGCGCCTATGCCAGAGGGGCTCTATTGCGCGGACCTGGCGCGCTACATTCCTGGCGTCACGGCCAAGATCGATCTGCGGGAGCTGAAGATCGACCTGTCCGTACCGCAGTATTTCCTGCAGAAAAGCCGATCGAAAACCTATGTCGATCCAGCGAACTGGGATCGCGGCATTTCCGCGGGGCTGCTCAACTACAACACCAACCTGTTCAGCGTGCAGAACGATGGCGCCACCATGACCAGTGGTTATGCCGGGCTGAACATGGGGCTCAATGTCGGCGCGGTGCGCTTGCGGCATACCGGCACCCTGGCCTGGTCATCGCAGGCGGGCAGCCGTTACCAGCGCGGCCATATCTATGGCCAGACCGAGCTGCCGGCATGGCGTTCGCAATTGCTGGTGGGGGAGAGCGCCACCGAGGCCGATCTGTTCGACTCGGTATCGTTTCGCGGCGTACAGCTATTCAGCGACGACCGGATGCTCCCCGACACCGAGCGTTTCTACGCCCCGGTGGTGCGAGGTACGGCCAGCTCCAACGCCAAGGTCTCGGTGTATCAACGCGGTTACCTGATCTCCGAAACCTCGGTCGCTCCCGGGCCCTTCGAAATCAGCGATCTGCAGGCCGCCAGTTTCGGCGGCGACCTGAATGTCACCGTGACCGAGGCCAACGGGCAGAGCAGCAGCTATACCGTGCCCTTCGCCACCACGGTCCAGTTGCTGCGCCCGGGCAACTCCCGCTTCAGCCTCACCGCCGGCCAGGTCATCGATCCCGGGCTGCGTGGCGATAACCAGTATGTGCTGCAGGGTACGGCGCAGCGCGGCCTGGATAACGACATCACCGGCTACCTCGGCAGCGCGGTCACCGGCAGCTACATGTCGGCGCTGATAGGCAGCGCGATCAATACCTCTGTGGGCGGTTTCGCCGTCGACCTGACCCAGGCCCGGACCGATGTGCCCCGCAGCGGCAGCCTGCAGGGTTCGAGCCTGCGTCTTTCCTACAGCAAGAACCTGCCCAACAGCGGCACCAACTTCTCGTTGCTGGCCTACCGCTATTCGACCAGCGGCTACCTGGGCTTGCACGACGCGATCGCCTTGCAGGATTTCGTCGAGGGCGGCGAATCGCTGGAGTCCTTCGCCCGGGTGCGCGACAGGCTGGATGTGAACCTCAGCCAGCAGCTGGGCGCCACGGGGGGTCAGTTTTATGTGAGCGGTTCTTCGCTCAAGTACTGGAACCAGAAGAGCCAGGCGCTGAACTTCGCCATGGGGTACAGCGACCAGTGGCAGGGCAACAGCTATTCCTTCTCGGTCCAGCGGATGGAGGGACGCAGCGGGCGTTCCGGGCATCGGACGGAAAACAACGATACCGTCTTCAGTTTCACCCTGACGATTCCGCTGGGCCGCGAGACGCGCGGCGGGACCACGCTGAATAACTTCGTCAGACATGACCAGCGCACGGGCGCTCACCTGAGCAGCGGCGTGTCCGGGACCCTGGACGAGGCGGGCAAGGCCTCCTATGCGCTCTCTCTGGCCCGCAATGAGCAGCAGCGGCAGACCACGCGCAATGCCAGTTTCAACTACTTCCTGCCCGAAGTGGCCTTGAGTTCCAGCTATTCCGAGGGCAGCGATTACCGTCAGGCATCCATCGGCGCTTCCGGCGGCCTGGTCCTGCATTCGGGCGGCGTGACGTTCGCCCAGACCCTGAGCGAGACCACCGGCCTGGTTTATGCGCCCCATGCCGAGGGCGCGGCGGTCGGTTACAGCGGCGCGCGAGTGAACAGCAGCGGCTACGCCGTGGTGCCCAGCCTGACGCCGTTCCAGCTCAATACCGTGGATGTCGATCCGCAGGGCATCCCCGATGACGTCGAGCTGCAGGCGAGTTCGCGCAATACCGCACCGGTGGCGGGGGCCGTGGTGAGGCTCTCCTACCCGACGCGCAAGGCCCGTTCTTTCCTGGTCGACAGCCTGCAGCCCAATGGTGCGCACCTGCCGTTTGCCGCCCTCGCCACCGACGCCGAGAGCGGGGCGGAAATGGGCGCGGTCGGCCAGGGCAGTCGCCTGGTGCTGCGCAGCGAAAAGGACCGCGGCACGATCCGCGTCGAATGGGGCGACGAGCCTTGGCAGCAGTGCCTGATCGACTATCGCCTGCCGGAGCGCGACGGGGCGTCCGCCAAGGGCTATGAGGTGTTCGAACTGCCCTGTCGCGCGGTGGCCCCTGAAGCTGCGGCGGCCGGCCAGGCGAGGAACGGCTGATGCAGCGGACAGGTCATCCATCGACCCCGGCCCGGCGCGCCTGCTGCGGCCTGATCGCGAGCCTGCTGCTGATGACCCTCGGCAGCGGGGCGCAGGCGGCACTGGCGGTGACCGGTACGCGCTTCATTTACCCGGCCGGCACCTCGGACTTGTCGGTCAGGGTCGCCAACACCGGCGATGGGCCGATCCTGCTGCAGGCCTGGCTGGATAAGGGCGACGCCAGTACCAACCCAAGCCATCTGGACGTGCCGTTCGTACTGGCGCCGCCCATTGCCCGGCTCGATCCGCAACAGCGCAGCGCGCTGATGGTGCGCTACACCGGCGAAGCCTTGCCCGGCGATCGCGAGTCGGTGTTCTGGATCAATTTTCTTGAGGTGCCGGCGCGGACGACGACCGACGGCAATGTGCTGCGCGTGGCCTACCGCCTGCGCATGAAGCTGCTGTATCGCCCCGCGGGCCTTGTCGGAAAGGCCGACGAGGCGATCCGGCAGGTGACCTGGCGCCTCGACCGGGCGCCGGCCGCGGACGGGCAGATGGCCCTGCTGGCCACCAGCCGTGCGCCTTATTACGTGTCCCTCCCGCGCCTGGAATTGGGGGAGGGGGACCAAGCGATCAGTTGGCAGGGAATCACCGTCGAGCCGTTCGGCACGACACGCATCGCCTTGCCTGTTGCAAAACAGGCCGCCGCCCAGGCGACGGTCGTTCATTACCAGGTAGCGATAGACAGCGGGGAGACGCGGAGTGGAAGTGCGCGCATACAACCATAGTTTTGGCCAGGACAAGGCCCCGGCAGGCAGGCGCCTGCCGGGACGTGGCTCGGGTCTGGTCCTGGCGGTGCTGCTGCCGCTGACGGTGTCCGGTGTCGCCCAGGCCTTGCAGGTGCCCAACGCTGGTCAGGCGATGCGTGACATCGAGGCGGTCCAACCGGCCCAGCCCGCCCCCGCGGCGCCGGAGCTGGACCTGCCCAAGGCCGATACACCCGCCGCGCCAGCGGCCCCAGACACCTCCGGGATACGGGTGCGGATCACCGCATTCGTCATCGAAGGCAACCAGGTGTTCGACGACCCGCGCTTGCAGGCGCTGCTGGCCGACCTCAAGGACCAGGAGCTGGACCTGGCCGGCCTGCGCGGCGCCGCGCAGCGCATTACCACCTACTACCAGAAGCAGGGTTATGTGCTGGCCCGCGCCTTTCTGCCCGCCCAGGACATCGAGAACGGCGTGGTGCGGATCGAGGTGATGGAGGGGCGTTACGGGCGCATCGAACTGAACAACCGCTCCCGTGCCTTCGACCAGGTGGTGCGGGCGCCGCTGTCGTCGTTGAGCAGTGGCGAGGCGGTGTACGACGCGGACCTGGAGCGCAGCCTCTTGCTGCTGAGCGACCTGTCCGGGGTCCAGGCCCGGGGCACCTTGCGCCCCGGCCTGGAGTACGGGACCACCGACCTGGTGATCGATACCGAGGCCACACCGCTGCTCAACGGCACCCTGGAAGCGGACAACTTCGGTGGCTACTACTCCGGCGAGTACCGCCTGGGCGGCAGCCTCAACCTCAACAACCCGTTGCGCCTGGGCGACCAGCTCAGCCTGCGCGCACTGCGCAGCGACGAGGCGCAGCGCTACTACCGCGTGGCCTACCAGGTGCCGGTCGGCCCCTGGTCGACCCGCATCGGCGCGGCGTACTCGGAAATGAGTTACCGCTTGGGCCGCAACTTCGAGGTGCTCGACTACCACGGCGTTGCCAGCTTTCGCAGCGTCTTCGTCGCACAACCCCTGGTGCGCAGCCGCACCTTCGACCTCAGCGCGCAACTGCAGTACGAAGACAAGCGCCTGCGCGACGACATCGACCTTTTCGAGACCAGCAGCCGCAAGCAGATCGATCTGTGGACCCTGGGCCTGAGCGGCAGCGGCGAGGACCTGTTCCTCGGCGGTGGCCGCAACCAGTTCGATCTCTCCTACGCCAGCGGCCGGCTGCATCTGGGCGATCGCGAGGAGCAAGCCCGCGACCGGCGTACCGCGGGCATCGAGGGCGACTTTGCCAAGGTCAACCTCAATGCCGCGCGCCTGCAACGCCTGAGCGATCGCTTCCAGCTCTACACCCGCCTGAGCGCGCAGTGGGCCTCCGCCAACCTGGACAGTTCGGAAAAGCTCGGCCTGGGCGGCCCTTACGGCGTACGCGGCTACCCGCTGGGGGCCGGCAGCGGCGATGAGGGCTGGCAGGCGAGCGCCGAGCTGCGCTACGCCCTGGCCCCCCGCTGGCAGCTCAGCGCCTTCGCCGACAACGGCGTGGCCAAGACCAACCGGCGAACCTGGACCGCAGGGGACAACAGCCGGCGGCTCACTTCCACGGGCGTCGGCGCCACGTGGGTGGGGCCTTCCCAGCAAGTCAACCTGACGGCCGCCTGGCCCCTGCACGACAACGGGGAAAACGAAGGCCCGCCGCGCCGGCCGCGGATCTGGGCGAGCGCGACGCAATATTTTTAGGACCTGCTCGTAGCAGGAGTGGCGTCGCCCTGCAAATGGTTTGCAGGGCGTTAACAAGTGAAGAGGAAGTTACCCGTGAACAAGATCTATGCACTGGTTTGGAACCAGGCCCTGGCGTGCTGGAGCGTGGCCCACGAAGGGGCACGCCGGCGGCGCAAGTCCGGAGGGCGCAGGGGCATGGTGGTGGCGGCTGTCAGTCTGCTGGGCCTGGGCGCGATGTCATCGGCCTTCGCCTTGCCGAACGGCGGCAAGGTGGTGTCCGGTAACGGCGACATCCTGACGTTCAACAACGGCCAGGAAATGGCGATCAACCAGCATTCCGACAAACTGATCACCAACTGGAACGACTTCAGCGTCGCGTCGGGCCAGAAGGTGACGTTCAACCAGCCCGGTACCAGCTCGATTGCGCTGAACCGGGTGGTCGGCGTCAACGCCAGTAACATTCAGGGCCAGGTCAAGGCCAACGGCCAGGTGTTCCTGGTCAACCCCAACGGCGTCGTCTTCGGCCAGGGGGCCCAGGTCAATGTCGGTGGCCTGGTGGCGTCGACCAAGGATATCTCCGATGCCGACTTCAACGCCGGCAACTACAGGTTCGCGGGCAATTCGACGGCGCAAATCATCAACAGCGGCACCCTGGCCGCCGCCGAAGGCGGCAGCATCGCGCTGCTGGGCAACAACGTCAGAAACGACGGGGTCATCCAGGCGCAGATGGGCCGGGTCGCCCTGGGCGCGGGCAATGCCTTCACCGTGAACTTCGATGGCAACAACCTGCTCAATCTGCAGGTCGACGGTGCGGCGGTGGATGCCCTGGCGAAAAACGGCGGTCTGCTCAAGGCCGACGGCGGCCAGGTGCTGATGACCGCCAAGAGCGCCAACGCCATGCTGCAGACGGTGGTCAATAACCAGGGGGCGATCGAAGCCAATACCCTGCGTGGCACTTCCGGCAAGATCACCCTCGACGGCGGCGACGCCGGCACGGTGCAGGTGGCGGGCTCGATGAGCGCCGGCGCTATCGGGACCCTGGGCAACGGTGGCCTGATCGAGACCAAGGGTGCGAACACCGAAGTGCAACTGGCGGCCCGGGTCAACACCCAGGCCAGCAACGGCCGGACCGGCAACTGGAAGATCAGTTCGTCCGAGGTCAAGGTCAGCCCGAGCGCGGCGTCGGGCCGCAACACCGCCTATGCCGACACGCTGTCGAACAACCTGGCGACCACCAACATCGAACTGGCCAGCACCGCCGGTGACGTGGTGGTGGGCGGCCCTGTCACCTGGAAAAGCGGCAACCAGCTCAAGCTCTCCTCCAATGGCGACATCGAGCTCAATGGCGGCCTGACCGCTACCGGGGCCAACGCCCGGGCCGAAATGAACGCCAAGAAAGCGATCAGGCTCAATGGCAACGTGACCCTCAGTGGCGCCAACAGCAGCCTCGGCCTGAACCACGAATCCGGCTACGCCCTGGGAGAGAAGGCCGCGGTTACCCTGTCCGGCGCCGGTGCGGCGTTCGACTCCAACGGTTCGCAGTATGGCGTCATCCAGAACACGGCGCAGTTGCAGACGGTCAACAACAACCTCAACGGGTTGTACGTCCTGGGCAACAGCATCAAGGGCTATGGCAGCTTCAGGTCCATCGGCGGCAATAGCCAGTTCGCCGGGGTGTTCGACGGCCTGGGCAATACCGTCAGCGGTTTCACCGTGACCAACACCGGGCCGAATGTCGGTCTGTTCGCCGCGAACTCGGGTCGCATCAGTAACCTGAAGCTGGCGTCGATGACCATCAACGGCACCACCTCGAACGCCGGTTTCAGCAATGTTGGCGGCCTGGTGGGGATGAACAGCGGCACCATCGACAACGTCAGCGCCACTGGCCTGCGGGTCAACGGCAGTTCGTCGAACGCCAATATCGTCGGTGGCCTGGTGGGCTTTAACTCAGGTGGTTCGATCAATCGGGCGTCGGTGACCTCGAACCTGACCGGCAACGCCTACACCTCCTCCATCGGCGGCCTGGTCGGGGAGAACGCTTCGGGGCTGGCCGGCGCGGGCATCATCACCAACAGCAGCGCCAACGCCAATATTTCCGGGTCCATGCAGCGCAACTCCACGGGCGGCATCGGTGGCCTGGTCGGGAGCAACAAGGGCGGCCGCATTACCGACTCTTCGAGCTCCGGCAGCGTCGGCAACTACTACGCCTACGCCGGCCTGAACCTCGGCGGCCTGATCGGCTACAACCTGACGGGCGTGGTCGAGCGTTCGAACTCGTCGGCGATCGTGCGCGGCTACAGCGCCAGCAACGTGGGCGGCCTGGTCGGGCTCAACGTCAACAGCTCGATCAAGGAATCCAGCGCCAGTGGTGCGGTGTACGGTTCCAGCTCGATGGGCGTGGGCGGCCTGGTCGGCTCCAACCAGAACAGCACCCTGAGCGACGTCAAGGCCACGGGCAACGTCAGCGACTCGTCGGGCGCCCATGTGGGCGGCCTGGTGGGCTACAACAACTACAGCCAGATCGACACCGCCGAGGCCCTGGGGAATGTCACCGGCGGCGCCAACGGCAACATCGGCGGCCTGGTGGGCAACAACTACGGTGGCGCCATCAGCCATTCCGTGGCCCGGGGCAAGGTCGTGGGCGGCACTACCAGCCACGTCGGCGGCCTGGTCGGCTACAACGACGGCGACCTGAGCTCCGTCGAAGCCAGCGGCGAAGCCCGGGGCGGGATGAACAGCTACGTGGGTGGCCTGGTGGGTACCCACGGCCGCAACCTGGGCAGCAGCATCGATACCGCGACCGCCAAGGGCAATGTCTGGGGCGACCGGAACAGCACCATCGGCGGGCTGGTTGGGCAGAACCATGGCCAGGTGCTCAACGCCCTGGCCCTGGGGAGCCTGAGCGGTGGCTACTACGCCAAGCTGGGCGGCCTGGTGGGCTTGAACATGGGCCAGGTTCGTCAATCGGCGGCCACCGGCAAGATCAACGTCCTGCCTGCTTATGGCCAGCAGACCTACGGCGGCCTGGTCGGCGTCAACTACGGGACCATGGCCTACAACTCGGTCTCGGGCGAGGCGGCCCAGGTGCCTCTGGCCGGTCTCAACTACGGGGAAATCAAGTAAGCCTGAGTAACGTCCGTCGATAGCTCGCTATCGCGGATACCCGCTACGCCATGCCAGCGCATGGTGTAGCGGTTTTTCCCCAGGATTCACCCCTCTTTCAGGATGACCCCAATGGCGGATCATCGATGCATCACCAGCCCGGGACGCGCTTGCCAACTGCACGGCAGCGGGCGATCGGGCAGTCCAGAACACGGAGAATGGTCCATGCCCCATCCAATGGCGTTCAGGCGCGCTGGCCTCAGGCGCCGGTTATATCATGCCGCCCAGGCCATGGCCTGGCTGCTTCCGGGCCTGATCGCCGGCCCGGCCCAGGCGGCCATCGTGCAGAGCCAGGCCATCCAGTGCGCCTTCAGTAACGGTGCCGGCAGGCAGTGGCAAGAAGTGACCCCCTTGACCAGCACCACGACAGTGGGGGCGGTGCTGTTTCAACGGCCGGTCGCCCTGGTCACCAACTACCGCTATGGCAGTTCCTCGGGCAATGTCGCCCATGAGCTGGTGTCCGCCGGGCACTGGACCGCCGGCACGCCGTTGCCCGGCGGCATTGCCCCGACCAATGTCAGCGGCATAGGCTTCAAGATCGTCGCAAGCTCCTCGGACGGTGTCGTCCGGGAACTCTCCCAGACCCCCAGGCCCGTCGCCCTGGAAAAGGACCTGGTCCGTTTCGACTCCAGCGCCGGTCAGAACCAGCGCTCGCAGATGGTCACCAACTATGTCCAGTCGCTGATCCTCACGGTACCCCCCAACCAATTGCCCGGCGGCGAGTTGCGCGTCGAGCGGGTCGATGGCAGTTCCGCCCTGATGCTCTATGCGGTCGACCTGGTCCGGGGTGTCGCCAGCCTGGGGGCGGAGGTCACCATCCCGAACGACAACATCCCTGTCGGCATCTGCCGCACCCCCTATGCGCTACTGGGCCCGGCCATCATCAATATTGGCGGAGGCGGGATCACCATTCCCAACACCTGCGTGGTGGAGTCGTACAAGACCATCCCGGTGAAGCTGGGGCGTTTTTCCTTGACGGATTTCCCCAAGGTGGGCTCCACCTCGGCGTCGGTGCCGTTTCGCATCGAGCTGAGCCAGTGCGCCTTGAATGCCAAGCCGCAAATCACCTTCACCGATAAAGCGGCCGGCCACGGCGACCCGTCGGTGCTGAGCCTGAGCGCCTCGCCCGATGCCGCCAAAGGCTTCGGCATCGTCATGACCAACGAACTGAACGGGCAGCGGGTCAGGTACGACGGCACCCTCTACGACATGCAGCGGGTGGGCGACAGCGCGGTCATCCCGCTGCGGGCCGGCTACATTCGCACCGGCAGCGATGCCGAGGTCAAGGTCGGCGACGCCGATGGCGCGGCGGAGTTCACCTTTACCTTTCCCTGAGCCAAGCGTGCGGCAAGGGCTTTCCAAGGGGCGCAGAGGCCCCTCGATGACGATGGACGCCGCCGCGGGGCCTTTTCTACACTGTGCTCCGACCTGGGGATGGAGAGCACGCGGATGAATCGCAACGAACTGCGCAAGGCCGATATCAACCTGATGGTGGTGTTCGAAACCCTGATGCTCGAACGCAACGTGACCCGGGCCGCGGAGAAGCTGTTTCTCGGCCAACCCACCATCAGTTCGGCGCTCAACCGGCTGCGGGCGATCTTCAACGATCCGCTGTTCATTCGCGTGGGCCACCGGATGGAGCCGACCGCCCGCGCCGAGGAGCTGATCCAGCACCTGTCGCCGGCGCTGGACGCTTTGTCCCTGGCCTTGAGCCTGACCCGCGATTTCGATCCCGCCAGCAGCACCATGACCTTTCGCATCGGCCTGTCCGACGACGTCGAGTTCAGCTTGCTGCCGCCGTTGTTGCGGGCCTTGCGCCTGGAAGCGCCCAACGTGGTGTTCGTGGTGCAGCATGTCGATTACTGGCGGGTCCCGGACCTGCTGGCCTCGGGTGACATCACCGTGGGCATCACCCAGACCCGCGAGCTGCCGGCCAATGCCAAGCGCAAGCTGTTGCGGCATATCCGCCCCTGCGTATTGCGCGCCGATGCCAGCGATACGCCCCTGACCCTCGACGAATACTGTTCCCGTCCCCATGTGCTGGTGTCGCCCACGGCCAATGTCCGTGGTTTTGCCGACGACTGGCTGGCGGAGATCGGGCGGCAGCGCCAGGTGGTGCTGTCAGTGCCGCAGTACAGCGCGCTGCCGGCATTGCTGGCGGGCACCGACATGCTTGCCAGCCTGTCGGACTATGCCGCGCAGGCCATGGCCGCCTCGGGGCAACTCTTCCAGGAACCGTTCCCGTTCAAGACCCCGAACCTGGACCTGTCCATGGTCTGGCTCAGTCATGTCGACAGCGACCCGGCCGAGCGCTGGCTGCGTTCGCGGCTGGAGGCGTTCATGAGCGATCGCGAGCTGGCCGGGCCGGCGCCGCTCAAGGCGCAGTGAACCGCGGCGAGGCATTGCTGTGTAGTATGGGCGGCTCTTTCCTCGCCACCCTTCAGGGAGCTGCACCATGCCTCATCTGCATATGGAATACACCGCCAACCTGCCGCAAGTGGACGCCGAAAAGGCCTTGCTGCGGTTCAACCATGCGTTGGTGGCATCCGGGCAGTTCGCGGAATACGACATCAAGAGCCGGGCGCTGAAGGTCGAGACCTTTCGGGTCGGCACCGGCCTCGGCGAGCGGGCGTTCGTGCATGTGAAGCTGGCGCTGCTCAGCGGCCGCTCGCCACAGATCAAGAAGCAGCTGTCGCAAAGTCTGCTGGCGGTGTTGCAGGAACTCTGCGAATGGCCGGTTGGCGTCGAGTTGCAACTGGCGGTGGAGATCCTGGACATCGACCGCGAGTCCTACGCCAAGCTCAGCTTCGGCCTCTGATGCCGCATGGAGCAGGGCCTAGGCCAGGCCCTGTTGCACACAGACCTTGACCACCTGCTCGCGAAACCAGGTGTTGGCGCTGTCCTGGTCGGTGCGCTCGCTCCATTGCATGTCCAGGGTGAAGCCCGGCAGGCCGTTGGGCGCTTCGCAATGGCTGAACACCGCGTCGTTGGTCAGCAGCGCCTGGATGCGCCGGGGCAGGGTCAGGATGAAGTCGGTTCCGGTGATCAGTTTCAGCGCCGCGCTGTAGCTGTTGGAACGCGCGACGATCTGTCGCCGCTGGGCCTGGCGCGCCAGCCAGCCATCGACCATGTTGGTGGTCGAGGTCCAGGGCGTTGGGTAGACATGCCGCCGCTCGACGAACGCCTGCAGGCTGAAACGCCGCTCCTGGGGCGGCGTCGCGCGTTTGTCGAAGACACACACCAGGTCGTCCTCGAGCAGCATCTGCGATTTGAAGTCAGGGTGGCTCTGGTGAAAGTTCGGGCCGAAGCAGATCACCAGGTCCAGGCTGCCGTCGCGCAGTTCCTCGGCGGGGATATCGGTTTCCAGCTTGTGCACATTGACCGTCACCGGCAGGTCGGCGTAGTCGAAACCCTTGAGCAGCCGCGGCAGGATCAGCAGTTCGAAGTATTCCGGCGCACAGACGTTGAAGGTGACGGCCTGGCGCGTGGGGTCGAAGGTCGGGGCCCCGGAGTGGCACAGATTGATGCTTTCGAGGATCCCCAGCACGTGGCCGTACATGGTGGTGGCCTTGTAGGTCGGCCGCATGCCGGTGCGGGTGTTGATGAACAGTTCGTCTTCGAAGCTGGTGCGCAGCTTCTTCAGGCAGTAGCTGACGGTCGACTGGCTGACGCACAAGGTCTCGGAGACCCCGGTCACACTGCTTTGCTCGTACACGGCGACGAACACCATCAAGTCCTGCATGTCGAGCTTTCTAAGCAAGTTGCTGTTCAGCATCCGTTCTGTCTCGTTAGGCTCCTCGCGCCGGTTGCGCGCAAACTCGCCTGATGCTAACGGAACGATCGTCCTAATTGAATCCTCGCCCCGGGCTTTGACTGACAGCCAGGGGACAATTTGTTCCGAGAACACGACCTGCGCGCGAGATATGTCCGGTCATGGCTTCAGCCGGGCACGGGCGCCGGGCGACGGCTGCCGAGGATCAGGGCGAGCATGCCCAGCCCTACCAGCAGCGCGCCGAGCAGCTCGCCGGGCCAAGGCTGCCGGCCGAGCCAGAACCAATGGAACAGGGTGACGAACAGGGTGCTCAGGTAGATGTAGGAAATGACCGTGGCCGGCGCGATCACCCCGATGGCGCGGTGCAGCAGCCAGAAAGTCGCCAGGGTCGCGAACAGCGCCAGGTACAGCAGCCACAGGCCATCGCTCAGGCTCAGCAGGGCGGCGCTGCGCCAACCGCCGCCGGGCAGGCAGAAGGCGAACAGGAACAGCGCGCCGAACAGCATGTTCCAGAAGGTCATGGCGGCCGGGCTGCGGTCTTTCAGGCTGCTGGCTTTGAGCCGCTGGCTCAGGGGCGAATAGCCGGCCATGGCCAGGCAGCCGACCCCGTAGACGCCGATGGCATAGGGCGACGGCAGGCTTTGCGCGCCGCTGCCGTTGAAGGTCAGCAGCATGGCCCCGGCGGCTGCCAGCAGCATCGGCAGCAGGCGGTTTTTTGTGCTCCCGCCGGGCAGCAGGATGCCCTCGAACAGCAGCGTCAGCAGCGGCACCAGGGCGAACAGGATGCCGGTGTTGACCGCCGAGGTATGGCGCAGCGCCTCGAACAGCGAGGCAAAGTAGATCGCCAGCAACAGGCCCAGCAGCGCATGGGCCCGCAGCCCGGCCCGGGTGATGCGGAACGAGCCGTTGAGCAGCAGCGGCGGCACGAACATCAGCGCTGACAGCAGCAGGCGCAGGCCGGTCAGCAGGAGCGGGTCGATGGCCTGGCTGACCTGGGCCGCGGCGAAGAACGAGGCGGCGATCAGTGCCGCCCACAGCAGCATGCCGACATGGGCGTTGAGCACACTGGCGGGTTTCATGGCTGGGTTCCCGGGCTTATTGGAAGGAGGCTCATTGGAAGTGACGGTGGTAATGCCGTGGATCGAAGCGCAGGACCATCAGGATCATCAGCGCCATGACCGCGGTCAGCGCCCACCAGGCCCCTTCGAAACTGCCCAGGCGGTCGCGGATCATTCCCGCGAGCAAGGGCGACAGGCCGGCGATCAGGTAGCCGATGCCTTGCACGAAGGCCGTCAGGCCGCCGGCGCGGCGCGGGTTGTCCAGATGGTCGAGGGACACGATCAGGCTCATGGGGAACAGCCCGCCGATGCCCAGGCCCAGCAGGCAGGGCCAGAGCAGGCTGAGGTGCCGCGGGCTGAGGATCAGCCCGCAGAAGCCGGCGATGATCAGCAGCAACAGGGCCACCAGCACCCGGCGACGGTCCTGGCTGCGGTTGGCGATGGCCGGCGTCACCAGGCCCGAGACCACTTCCATGGCGGTGAGAAAGCCCAGCAACAGACCGGCGTTCTGTTCGCTTAAGCCCAGTTCCACGTAGTAGGGGGCGAGCCACGCCAGGACGCAGGTGTAGGACGCCGTACCCAGGCCGAAAAAGACCGCCAGCAGCCAGGCGCGGCGGTTGCCGGCGAAGGATTCGTGGCGGGCACCGCTGTCCGGCAGCCTGGGCATGGCGGCCCGTTGCCCGTACCAGAACAGCAGCGCCACGACCGCCAGGGCCGCCCAGATCGCCAGGCCCAGGCGCCAACTGCCGGTCCGGGCGCTCACCAGCGGGGCGAAGGACGCCGCGATGGCCGCGCCGCCCATGATCGAGGTGACGTACAGGCCCATGAACAGCGAGACGTTGTCGCTAAAGCGCGACTTGATCAGCGCCGGCATCAGGGCCTGGATCAGGGCGATGCCGAGGCCGGCGAGCACGGCGCTGAGGATCAGCTCGGCGGCCGAATCGACGAACAGCCGCGCCAGGGTCGCCAGGCCGATGAGCAGCAGCGAGACCACCACGCTGCGGTGGTCGCCCAGGCGCTGGCCGAGGCTCAGGCCGAAGAACATCGCCAGGCCCATGGCCATCACCGGTAGCATGGTCAGCAGCGCCGCGCTGCTGAAACTCAGGGCGATATCGCCGCGGATACCCGACAACAGGGGGCCGACGGCAGCCATCGAGGGCCGCAGGTTCAGGGCCAGCAGGATCACACTGAGCATCAGCCAGAAAGCAGGGCGGGGTGTGGCGCGAACGTTTTCCATGACCGGACCTTGAAGAATTCAGGTGCCGATTAGGCGATGGCCGGCCTCAGGCCGGCAAATCAGAAAGTCTGCAGTGCTATCGAAAAATTAAATAGCACTTGCAGCCGCTGCCGCGGGGGGGCGGCAGCGGCTACAGGTGCAGGGTGATCAGAACGGCTTGGTCGGCAGGTACTTGCCATCCAGGGTGATCACCGCGCGGGAACCGCCTTCCGGGTCTTCGACTTTCTTGATGTCGAGCTTGAAGTTGATGGCGCTGATGATGCCGTCGCCGAACTGCTCGTGCACCAGGGCCTTGAGGGTCGAGCCGTAGACCTGGAGCATTTCATAGAAGCGGTACACGGTCGGGTCGGTGGGGATGCCGCCGGGGATGCTGCCCCGCGACGGGATGCTTTGCAGCAGGCGGCAGGCGTCCTGGTCCAGGTCGAGTTTGGCGCAGACCACCTCGGCGGCAGCCGCCGGCAAGGCATGCTGGCCGAGCAGGGCGGCGGTGACGAACGCCAGGCTCAGGCCGGTGCCGTCGGCGAGCTGTTGCCACGACAGGTCCTTGCGCGCCTTGGCGTCGATGATCTGGTCGGCCAGGGCCAGACGTGGGGCTTGGGTGAATTGGGATTGCAGCATGTCGAGTTCCTCTTTGAGGGATGGTGAAAAAGGTGGTTTCAGGCCGCGTGTCGCGGTTTACCGGAAAAGGCGCAGGTGTCCGGGTGTTCGGCCAGGGACACGAAGTTCTGGCTCGGGCCATCCAGCGCGGCGATATCGCCACTGGCAATGTCGTAGACCCAGCCGTGCAGGTTCAGCCGACCCTGCTCCAGGGCCAGGGCGACCGCGGGATGCGTCTTCAGGTTAGCCAACTGGGCGATCACGTTTTCCCGGACCAGGGCATCCAGGCGGTCTTGTGCCGAAGCATGCTGGCGGGCGGCGTTGACCACCCGCGCCGAGTCGGCATGGCGCAGCCAGTTGGCCACGGCCGGCAGGTGGTCCAGGCATTTGCAGGTGGAGATGGCGGTCATGGCGCCGCAGTCCGAGTGGCCGCAGATCACGATATCGCCGACCCCGAGCACTGCCACCGCGTATTCCACGCTGGCCGAGACGCCGCCCGGCTCCGGCCCGTAGCTGGGCACGATATTGCCGGCGTTGCGGATCACGAACAGATCGCCGGGCTCCTGCTGGGTCAGCAGTTCCGGCACCACCCGGCTGTCGGAGCAGGTGACGAACAGGGCGCTGGGGCTCTGGGTGGTGGCCAGCTGTTTGAACAGCTCGCTGCGTTTGGGGAAGGCTTCGCGCTGGAACTTGAGGAAGCCGTCGATGATGGTCTGCATGATGATTCTCCTTGCATCGCTGATGGCGCAAGGATGGAAAATTTCAGCTATAGGGTCCAAGACTGGTTTGTTATGCTTTCCATAAGTCCTGCCTATAGTTGGAAGCCCAGCATGCTGCTACGTCATATCCGTTACCTGCTGGCGGTCGCCGAGCACGGCAACTTCACCCGCGCCGCCGAAGCCCTGCATGTGTCCCAGCCAACGCTATCGCAACAGATCCGGCAGTTGGAGGACAGCCTCGGCGCGCCGCTGTTCGACCGCTCGGGCCGCACGGTGCGCCTGACCGACGCCGGCGAAGCCTATGTGCGTTATGCGCGCCTGGCCTTGCAGGACCTGCAGGCGGCCAGGCGCGCGATGCACGATGTGCAGGATCTGCGGCGCGGTTCGTTGCGCCTGGCCATGACCCCGACCTTCACCGCCTACCTGGCGGGGCCGTTGCTGACCCGGTTCAACCAGCGTTATCCGGGGATCGGCCTGAGCCTCGAAGAGATGAGCCAGGACCAACTGGAAGCGGCCCTGGCCGAAGACCGCCTGGACCTGGGCATCGCCTTTGCCGGCCAGCACCTGCCGGACATCGACAGCCAGCCGCTGTTCGAGGAGCACCTGAGCCTGATGGTGAGCCGCGAGCACCAGGCCGGACTGCCGCGGGAACTGACGGCGGCTGCGCTGCAAGCCCTGCCGCTGGTGTTGCTCAGCGGCGATTTCGCCACGCGCCAGCATATCGATCGTTATTGCCGCGAGCAGGGCATTGCGCCGCAGATCGCCATCGAGGCCAATTCCATCGGCGCCATTGTCGAGATCGTCCGGCGCGGGCAACTGGCGACCCTCCTGCCCCTGGCCATCGCCGACGAACTGCCGGGCTTGCGGGCGCTGGACCTGCAGCCGGCCCTGGCGTCACGCCGGGTGGCGCTGCTGGGACGCAAGGGGGCCTATCGCAGCGCCGCGTCCCAGGCGTTTCGCCAGCTGTTGATGGATCAGGGCGCCGCCAGCCACTGATCGACCACGCCCTTGTAGAAGCCGGTGGCCTTGCTCAGGTGCAGCCACTGGTCGACGTAGCTTTTCCAGGCCACGTCGTCGCGCGGCAGCAGGAAGGCTTTTTCACTGTATTGCAGGTACTGCTCGGGGTTCACCGCGCAGAGCCCGGGCTTGAGCTTCTGCTGGAAGCGCGCCTCGGAGGCGTCGGTGATCATCACGTCGGCCTTGTGCTCCAGCAGTTGCTCGAAGATGGTCACGTTGTCGGCGAACAGGGTCAGGCTGGCCTTGGGCAGATGGGCCCGGGCGAAGATTTCGTTGGTGCCTCCCGGCGGTTCGATCAGGCGCACCGACGGCTGGTTGATCTGTTCCACGGTCTGGTAGCGCGACTTGTCCGCGCAGCGCACCAGGGGAATTTTCCCGTCGATCCCCAGGGTGTCGCTGAAGAAGGCTTTCTTCTGCCGTTCCAGGGACACCGAGATACCGCCCACGGCGATGTCGCACGGGGTGGCCAGGAAGTCCGGCATCAGGGTTTTCCAACTGGTCTTCACCCACTTCACCTCGACCCCCAGGCTCTGGGCCAGGGACTGCGCCATCGCGATGTCGATGCCTTCGTAGGCGCCGTCCGGGCGCAGATAGGTGTAGGGCTTGTAGTCGCCGGTGGTGCAGACATTCAGCTGCCCGCGCTCGATGACCTGGTCCAGGTGCGAGACGCTGGGGGCGGCAAAGGCCGGGGCGCAGAGGCTCAGCAGCGAGCAGAGCAGAAGGCGTGGGTTCATGCAGTCGATCCTTGAGGGCGAGGGGAAGGGGCGGCTCATTATTGGCGCCGGGCCCGGGCGGGGCAAGGCGCAACGCTGGCCGGGGCGCGGGTGGCCAGGTGCGTTGGACGCGTCTTGGCAAAGGGCCATGCCAACTATTTGTTGGCGTCTTTTTCACGAAACATTGATGGGTGGCTACCTAAGGTTCGTGCTGCCGTGGGAAACCGTTCGATAAGCGGTTTTCGACGACGCATTTCTTTCCAGGAACCAGCAGATCGTCATGTTCAAAACCAAACCCCTGCGCCCCGAATGGGTGACGCTGATAGCCAGCGCCTTTTTATTGTTCGGTTGCAACTTTGTGCTCTGGCAGCATCTGTTCAGCATTACCGCGTCGGACACCAGCGGCATTGCCATGCGCGTGGCGTTCGGGGTGATGATCTTCTGTGCCTTCAACATCGTCCTGACGTTATTGGCGTTTCGCCGGGTACTGAAACCGGTGCTGACCCTGTTGTTCATGGTCAGTGCCGGCGTGGCCTATTTCATGAGCCAGTACGGGGTGCTGATCGACGCCGGAATGTTCCGCAACTTTGCCGAAACCAATGCGACGGAAGTGCGCGACCTGCTGTCGCTGAAGTTGCTGGGGTATATCGTGGTGCTGGGCGTCTTGCCCTCCTGGCTGTTGTGGAAGACCCCGATCGCTTATCGCCGCTGGCACCGCGAGTTACTGAGCAAGTTGCTGGTCTCGTTCCTCTCTGCCACGGCTATTGGCGGGGTGGCCCTGGCCAACTACCAGGGGCTGGCTTCGCTGTTTCGCAATCACCATGAATTGCGCCTGATGATAGTGCCCAGCAACTACGTGGGGGCTTCCATCGGTTACTTGCGTGAGCAGGTGGTGTCGGCGCGCCAGCCGTTCATCAAGATCGGCGAGGACGCCCAGCGCAACCCGACCTGGCAGGCCCATGCCCGCAAGTCGCTGACAGTCCTGGTGGTGGGCGAGAGCGCCCGGGCCGAGAACTTCGGCATCCTGGGCTATGAGCGCAACACCACACCGCAACTGAGCCAGGAAAACGGCCTGATCGCCTTCACCGACGTGACGTCCTGCGGCACCGAGACCGCGGTGTCGGTGCCCTGCATGTTCTCCAACATGGGCCGCAAGAACTACGACGCCAGCAAGGCCAAGCACGAAGAGGGGCTGCTGGATGTGCTCAAGCGCGCCGGGCTCGAGGTGATCTGGCGCGACAACCAGTCCGGCTGCAAGGGCACCTGCGACCGGGTGACCCTCGACGACGTCAGCAACCTCAAGGACCCGGCGCTCTGCGCCAACAGCGAATGCCGCGACGAGATCCTGCTCCAGGGCCTGCAGCACTTCATCGACACCCTGGACAAGGATACCGTGCTGGTGCTGCACCAGATGGGCAGCCACGGTCCGGAATACTTCAAGCGCTACCCCAAGGCCTACGAGCACTTCACCCCGGTGTGCGAAAGCAATGCCCTGAACAATTGCAGCCGCGAGAGCATCGTCAATGGCTACGACAACACGCTGGTGTACACCGATCACGTACTGGCGACCCTGATCGATCTGCTGCGCAGCAACCAGGACAAGGTCGACACCGCCATGCTCTACCTGTCGGACCACGGCGAATCCCTGGGCGAATACAACCTGTACCTGCACGGCACGCCGTACATGCTCGCGCCCGAGCAGCAAAAACACGTGGCGATGCTGGCCTGGTTCTCGGACAGCTACCAGAAGGCGTTCTCGGTGGACACCCATTGCCTGCAACAGAGCCGGGAAAACCCCCTGAGCCAGGACAACCTGTTCCACTCGATGCTCGGCTTGCTGGAGGTCGACAGCAAGGTCTACGACCCGGGCCTGGACCTGTTCGCCGGCTGCCGCGGCAGCGTGGTCGACGGGGTGCTTGCACGCAAATGAAGCCTTGATCGGCGTTCGACCTTTTTTTCACGCTGCGGGCGCTAGCCTGTCAGCAGCCCATTTTTACAAGAGCCAGCAAAGCCATGTCCGCGCACCCTCCATCCCCCATCGAGCTTGAGTTCGTCAGGCGCTATGACCAGGCCCATGCCCGCGTCTGCGGCGACGAGCGCCCGCTGGGACTGGGGCGGCGCCTGTCGCTGTGGCGTGACGAGCGGCTGGTGCGCCACGCGCTGAAGGTGGCGGGCGAGCCGGGCCTGCTTCTGGACGTGGCCTGTGGCGCCGGGCGTTTCTGGCCGGTGCTGGGCGAGCACGGCAACCGGGTGATCCTGGCGGCGGACCCGTCCCAGGACATGCTTGAGCACGCCCAGACCCATCACCCGGCCAGCCTGCTCAAGCGGGTCAGGACCTTCCAGAGTTCGTCGTTCAGCATCGGCTTGTCGGCCAATGCGGTGGACTGCATCGTCTGCCTGCAACTGTTCCCCCATGTGGCCAGCAGCGAGGCACGCCTGGCCCTGCTGCGGGAGTTTCACCGGGTCAGTCGCGACGCGGTGATCCTTGCGGTGCGCCTCGACAGTCGTTTCAAGGCGGTGCAGGAGCGGCTGCTGGGCAGCAGCACGTTGCAACTGCAACCCGCGTCGCCGTTGCCCACCAGCAGGGCACGGGTCGAGGCCGAGTTCAAGGAGGCGGGATTCGAGGTGCTCAGCCACCAGGACTTCATCCCCGGTTGTGCCGCCTGGCGGGTTTACGTACTGCGCAAACAGGGATAGCCGACGGGGCTCGGACTATTCTTGGGACCCCAGGCCGATTTCGCGCAGGCTCTTGTCGAGTGGATGCTCGGAAATCGCCGAGGGCGATATATACTGCGCGCCATTCTTCAAGGGAGAGCCGTGTGGCCATCGATATTCACTGGATTCGCGACAACGATAGCCTCGGTCAATTCTGCACCGAGTGGCAGCAGTTGCCATTCGTCGCCCTCGACACCGAATTCATGCGGGTCGACACCTTCTATCCGATCGCCGGCCTGTTGCAGGTGGGCGATGGCCAGCGCGCTTACCTCATCGACCCCTTGACCATCGACGACTGGCAGCCCCTGGCGGCCTTGCTGGAGAACAGCGCGGTGGTCAAGGTGGTGCACGCCTGCAGCGAGGACCTCGAAGTCCTGCTGCGCCTGACCGGCAGCCTGCCGGCGCCGCTGTTCGACACCCAACTGGCGGCCGCCTACCTGAACCTGGGGTTCTCCATGGGCTATTCGCGGCTGGTCCAGGAAGTGCTGGGTATCGAATTGCCCAAGGGCGAGACCCGCTCCGACTGGCTGCAGCGTCCGCTGTCGGAAACCCAGGTCAGCTACGCCGCCGAAGACGCCGTGCACCTGGCCGAGGTCTACACCCAGCTGCGGCCGAAACTGTCCGCGGACAAATACGCCTGGGTGCTGGAAGACGGCGCCGAGCTGGTGGCCAACCTGCGCCGCGAAACCGACCCCTACGAGGTCTACCGCGACGCCAAGCTGGCGTGGAAACTGTCCCGCGCGCAACTGGCGGTCCTGCGTGAACTCTGTGCCTGGCGCGAGCGCGAGGCGCGGGCGCGGGACCTGCCGCGCAACCGGATCGTGCGTGAGCATTCGCTGTGGCCCCTGGCCAAGAGCCAGCCGGACAGCCTCGGCGCCCTGGCGAAAATCGAAGACATGCACCCGCGCACCGTGCGTCAGGACGGCGAGTTCCTGCTGGGCCTGATCAAGCGCGCCGCCAGCGTCGGCCCGGACCAGTGGCCGCCGGCGGTCCCCGAGCCGTTGCCGATGGAAGCTTCGCCCCTGCTCAAGCGCCTGCGCGCGGTGGGCCAGGCCGAAGCCGAGCGCCTGGGCATCGCCCCGGAACTGATGTTGCGCAAGAAAACCCTGGAAAGCCTGCTCAAGAGCGGCTTCCCCAACGGACCCTACCAATTGCCCGATTCGCTGCGTGGCTGGCGCCGCGAATCGATGGGCCAGGCGCTGCTCGACAGCCTGGCCACCGCCGGAGAACAGCCATGAAACGTATCTGCTCCATCTACAAAAGCCCGCGCAAGAACGAGATGTACCTCTACGTGCTCAAGAGCGATGCCCTGGAGCGCGTGCCGGAAAACCTGCTGCTGGCGTTCGGCAAGCCGCAGCACGCCTTCGACCTGGTGCTGACCCCGGAGCGCAAACTGTCGCGCGAGGACATCCACAAGGTGCTGGAGAACCTCGACAAGCAGGGCTACCACCTGCAGATGCCGCCGGCCGAGGACGAGTACATCGAACACTTGCCCGAAGAGCTGCTGCGCCGTAACGATCCGGTCTGACGGACCGCTGTAGAAGCCCCGTCCGGGGCTTCGTCGAAAAATGGAAATGACTTGTCCGGCGGCCGCCGCGATCGATGGAGCGATACTCCGTCGGCGGTCGCCTGTACCGTTTTTGTAAGGTTTGAACCATGCGCGTTCTGATTGCCGAACACGATCACGCTATTTATGCCCGTTTGTTGCGCCAGCTGGCGCCTGACCTGGAAGTACTGACCAGCGGCGATTCCGCTGAACTCGCGAAGCTGGCCGCGGACTGTCCGGTCTGGCTCGGCCAGCCGGACCTGCTGGCCACCCTGTTGCGCCAGGGCCACCGGCCGCAGTGGCTGCAATCGACCTGGGCCGGCATCACCCCGCTGCTGGCCGACGGCCTGCCACGGCATTACCGCCTGACCCGCGCCGTGGGGATCTTCGGCCAGGTCATGGCCGAGTACGTACTCACCTACATGCTGGGCCACGAGCGCGAAGTCCTGGCGCGGTTGGTCAGCCAGGTCGAGCGCAAGTGGGACAACCGCACGGGCCAGGGCCTGAGCGGGCGCAAGGTGCTGATTGTCGGCGCGGGCGATATCGGCCAGAGCGTGGCGCAGTTCCTGCTGCCGTTCGGCGTCGAGCTGTACGGCATCGCCAGCGAAGCCCGGGAGCAGGCGCCGTTCATTGAAGTGGCGGCATTGTCGGACCTGGGGCGTCTGGTGGGCGAGGTGGATTATGTGATCAACCTGCTGCCCAACACGCCGCATACCCATGACCTGTACGACGCGGCGCTGTTCAAGCAGTTCAAGCCGACCGGCCTGTTCATCAACGCCGGCCGCGGCGTCGCGGTGGTCGATGCGGACCTGGTGGCCGCCCTGAAGGAAGGCCATCTGGCGGGGGCGGTGATCGATGTCTGCCGTCAGGAACCGCTGCCGCAGCGCCATCCGTTCTGGACCGCCTGGGGCCTGTTGCTGACCGGCCACAGCTCGGCGCCGACCTCGCCGACCCTGATGGCGCAGCTGTTCATCGACAACCTGCGGGCCTATCAGGCCAACACGGCCTTGCGCGGCGAAGTGGATTTCGCGCGGGGGTATTGAGGGCGTATCGCGGACCCTGTAGCCGCTGCCGAAGGCTGCGATAGGACCGAAGGTCCTCCAGCGATCTAAGATCCTGCGCCCACGTTGTGGGCGATCGCAGCCTGCGGCAGCGGCTACAGGGATTGCATCCTTACAGGCTGAAGTCGCCTTCGGCCACGGTTTCGCTCAGCGGGCGACGCGGGCTCGGTGTTTCGCGGGCCTGCAGGTATTCGGCCAGGCTCGCCTTGTCCCCCAGTTTGCCGACGGCCACGGCGGCGTGCAGCGCATAACCTTCCGGAATTTTCAGCTCCTTGCGGGTCAGCTCCTGGTCGAAGCCGGCCATGCCGTGGGTGTGCCAGCCGCTGATGCTGGCTTGCAGCGCCAGGTGGCCCCAGGCCGAGCCGGTGTCGAAGGTGTGCCACAGGGCCGGGGTTTCTTCGCTGGCGCCCGGGGCGGTGAAGGTGGTCTTCGAGATCACGATCACCAGGGCCGAAGCGTTCTGCGCCCAGCTGCGGTTGAATTCGTTGAGCAGACCGAGGAAACGCTCCCAGTTCGGCGTGTCGCGGCGGGCATAGAGGAAGCGCCACGGTTGCGAGTTGTAGGCCGACGGCGCCCAGCGCGCGGCTTCGAAGAAGCTCAGCAGGGTTTCCTCGGGGATGGCTTCGCCGGTGAAGGCCCGTGGCGACCAGCGATCGGTGAACTGCGGGTGGATGGCGTACTCGGCAACGCGGGGATTGGCACTCATGACAGAGATTCCTGGCAACGTTTGAGAATGAACAGTGTGGGTAACCCGACGAGCGCAGTTGAGCTGGGCGATGGGGTTTTGCGACAGGCAAAGCTACTGTGCGCCATGCGGCCTGACAAGTAGTGCGTTACCGACAGTCGCCGGCGCTTGGCCCACGGGGCCGCTGGCACTAGACTGGCGGCCTTTTTCCTGTCCGATACCGATTACCCGAACCATGGCCGCCAAAGTCGAACCCTTCTGGATACGCAAGACCCTCGAACAACTCGATCAGGAGGAGTGGGAGTCGTTGTGCGACGGTTGCGGCCTGTGCTGCCTGCAAAAGCTCGAGGATGAAGAGGACAACAGCGTCTACTACACCCGTATCGCCTGCAAGCTGCTGGACCTGAAAACCTGCCAGTGCAGCGATTACGCCAACCGCCGCGCCTCGGTGCCGGACTGCATCCAGCTCACCCCGGGCAAGGCCGACGAGTTCAAGTGGCTGCCGCCGACCTGCGGTTATCGCCTGGTCAGCGAGGGCAAGGACCTGCCGCTCTGGCACCATCTGGTGTGCGGTGACCGCGATGCGGTGCACCACGAGCGCATTTCCCAATCCGGACGCATGCTCGCCGAAGGCAGCGTGGCCGAAGAGGACTGGGAAGACCATCTGATTTTCCGCGCCGGCTGAAGGCCGGCGCGTTCAAGCTGTGATTCACGAAGGAGTGTGTATGGCTGTGGGGGCAAGGCTGGCGCTGGCCGGCTGGTTGCTGGCGTTCGCCGCACCGGGGTGGGCGGCGAACAAGGTCGATCTGGATTACCACGTGCGTCTGTTGCCCCAGAGCGACCAGGCGGAGGTGCGCCTGACCCTGGCGGACGGCGCGGCGGTGCGCAGCCTGGATTTCGATCTGGGTACGCACGGCGATTACAGCGACTTCAAGGCCGATGGCCAATGGCAGTCCGAGGCCGGCCAGCCCCCCGTGGCGCGGCGCGGCGTATGGCGCCCGGGCAGTGGCAAGGCCAGCCTGAGCTACCGGGTACGGATCAGCCACAGCCTGAAAAAAGACAGCTTCGACAGCCGCCTGACGCCCCATTGGGCCCTGTTGCGCGGCGATGCGCTGGTGCCGGCGGCCCGGCTCGACCAGCAGGACGGTGTCGAGCTGGTGTCGCGGCTGGAGTTCGAGTTGCCCGCGGGCTGGAAAAGCGTGGAGACCGCCTGGCCGCGCATCGGCAAGAACCGTTTCCGTATCGATAACCCCGAGCGCCTGTTCGACCGGCCTACTGGCTGGATGCTGGCCGGTACCCTGGGCAGCCGCCGCACCCGCCTGGGGGAGACCGAAGTCACGGTCGCCTCGCCGCAAGGGCAGGGCATGCGGCGCATGGACGTGCTGACGTTGCTGACTTTCGTCTGGCCGCAGATCCAGGCGACCTTTCCCCGGCATCCGGGCAAGTTGCTGATCGTCGGTGCGAGCGACCCGATGTGGCGCGGCAGCCTGGCCGGGCATGCTTCGCTGTACTTGCACAGCCGCCTGCCGCTGGTCAGCGAGAGCGGCACCAGCCCGCTGTTGCGCGAGGTGATCCAGGTTTTTGCCCGGATCGACGACAGCCAGCGCAGCGACTGGATCGGCGAGGGACTGGCGGAGTACTACGCCATCGAGCTGATGCGTCGCGCCGGGGGCATGAGCGATGAGCGTTACCAGGCCCTGCAAGAGCGGTTGGGCAAGAGCGGTCATGACGTCACCAGCCTGCGCGGCGAGCAGGTGGGGGCGCCGCTGGTGGCCAGGGCCGTGCTGCTGTTGCAGGAACTGGATCGGGAGATCCGCCTGAAAACCCGCAACAAGCGTTCCCTGGACGACGTGACACGGGAGCTGGTGGGGCTGGAAAACGTCAGCACCGAAACTTTCGTGAAGGTCAGTGAAAGCGTGCTGGGTGGCGCGTCGAAGGTGCTCGACAGCGATTTGTTGCGTTAGGTCGGGATGACCGCCGGGCGGTCAACCCGTTCATGCACCGCGGCGTTCGAACCCGCCGTTCAAACCTCGTCCTTGGGTGACTTCAATGAGTCGCCGCGGGCCGCCGCCTCGGCATTGGCCTTGAGGTCCTTCAGTTCCGCCGCGCGACGTTCGATTTTCGCCCGCACGTTGTGCAGGTCCTGGCGGCCTTGCTCCAGCAGGCTTTTCGCCGAGCTGTGGCCGGTGATGCCGCGGGCCAGGGCGACGCCGCCGATGGCTACCTGGATCAGGCCGAACACCCCGCCGCGGCGCAGGCCCTTGCCCACCATCGCCACGCCGCCGGCCAGCGAACCGATGCGCTCCCAGCCCTGGACGTTCCGGGTCGGCTGGCTCTGGAGCGGGGGGCTTGCGATGAGTGGCTTGCTGTCGCTCATGATCGGTCTCCAGGGGGAATGGACATAAGGCTGACTGCGCGGGCGCAGCGCTCGTTCCATCGGATATCGGGGGGGCTGGGAATTCAGCGTCAGGCATTCAGAACTCAGAACTTGGGACCCGAGCGAGTGTTGTTGCCCTTGGCCAGGCGGTCGTAGAGCACCACGTTGACGGTGGCGGCCAGGTTCATGCAGCCGGTGGTCGGGATATACACCACGTCTTCGCACCAGTCGCGGATCTCCTTGTCCAGGGAGCCGTCTTCCGGGCCGAAGATGTACAGCGCGCGATCCGGGTGGGTGTACTCCGGCAGCGACCGGGCGCCTTCCACCAGTTCGACCGCGACCGGGATGCAGCCCAGGGGCAGGATCTTCTTCAGATCGTCGATGCCGATCAGCGGAATGTCCTGATGGACCTTCTTGGTGTCGGTGACGAAGTCCCGGGCCCGTTCATAGCGCTTGCCGGTGTAGAACACCGACGCGACGCCATAACAACCGGCGGCGCGCATCACCGAACCGACGTTCTCCGGCGACTTGGGGTTATACAAACCGATGCAGCTGTACCTTTTGTTTGCCACGAGCGGGGAGCCTTCGAAAAAAATCGCGATTATACGGGGATTGGCGGCTGGCGGTTGGATCCGCTCAAAGCACCGCGGGCAAGTCGGATCGCCGACTTGCCCGCGAGAGTCCGGCCCTGTCGGACCGATAAAGAGAGGAGGTTACTCTTCGTCTTTTTTCATCAACCCCGCCAGCGCGGCGAAGGGGTTGTGGGTGGCCTTGGCGACTTTCGGCGTGCTCAGGGAGCCGTCGCCGAAGTACTGCTGGTCGGTGTAGCGCGAGTGCTCGTTGTCGTGGCAATACAGGCACAGCAGCTCCCAGTTGGAGCCGTCCTGCGGGTTGTTGTCGTGGTTGTGGTCGCGGTGGTGCACGGTCAGCTCGCTCAGGCGCTTGCCGGAGAACTCGCGGGCGCAGCGCCCGCAGACGTGCGGGTACATCTTCAGGGCCTTGTCGCGGTAGCCCATCTCGCGGTCGCGCTGGGCGTCGGCGAGGATGCGGTCCAGTTTGGACGTGTTGGTCGAACTCATGGGTTCACCTTCAGATAAAGACTAATGACGGTAATGGGCTCATTTTAGCTCAGGCCTTGAGCTTCTCGGCAATCCAGATGGTGTGGCGGGTGCCTTTGTTGCCATGGGCGAAGACCTGAACTTCCTCGGCTTTGAAGCCGGCCTTGCGCAGCTTGTCGGAATACTGCCGATCGGCACTGGCCGACCACACAGCCAGCACGCCCTTGGGCCGCAGGGCCCGGGCGCAGGCCGCCAGCCCGGCGGCGGAATAGAGCCAGCTGTTGGTTTTCCGGGTCAGGCCTTCGGGGCCGTTGTCGACGTCGAGCATGATCGCATCGAACCCCTGGGGTTCGGCCTGCAGCACCTTGGCCACGTCTTCCTGGCGGATCACCGTGCGCGGGTCGAGCAACGGCCGGCCGGATTTCTCCCCCAGCGGCCCGCGGTTCCACTCCACCACCCCCGGCACCAGCTCGGCGACCACCACTTCGGCGCCCTTGCCCAGATGCTTGAGGGCCGAGGCGAGGGTGAAACCCATGCCCAGGCCGCCGATCAGCACCCGTGAATTCGCGCGTCCGGCGACCTTGCGGCAGGGGATTTCGGCCAGGGCATCCTCGGAGCCGTGCATGCGGGTGTTCATCAGCTGCCCGCCGTCGCCGCCCTGGATCTTGATGACAAAATCCTCGCCGTACTCGAACAGGCACAAGGCACCGCCATTGTCGGGAATCGGGGTGGTGTCCAGCAGCACGAAACGTTTCATGAGGTTCTCAATGAGGAAGGCAAACCGGCGCGGTTGGGAGTAGCCTGAGGGCTGACAATCGCTCTGGAGCCATTGATGAAGCGCACTATTCTAACGGTCATTGCCCGGGCAGCGCTCTTGCTCGGTGCCGCGTCGGCGATGACGGTCGTGCACGCCGAGGAACTGCAGGCCGTACCCGTGACCCCGGCTCCTGTTGCCGGCTCGCCCGGCACGGCGACCCCGACCCCCTATCCGCAGATCACGCCCCCCAGCACGCCCAAGGCTGGCGTCAATGGCGGCGCGCCGTTGCTGCCGCCGATCGACATGCCCAAGCCGCCGAAGGATCAGACCCTGCCGGGGCTGGAGCAGAACGAGGCGAAAGCCAAGGCGTCGGGCGCCTAGACCTGCTGCGACAGCAGTTGCCCGTCGGCCATGCGCAGGCGCTTGGACAAGGAGATGGCCAGGGCGCGGATGATCTTGGCGGCGATCTTCGGCGCGTCGTTGAGCATTTTTTCCAGGGAATCCTTGCCCAGGTTGAGCAGCCGGCAATCGCTGGCGGCCACGCAGCTGGCCGAGCGCCGTTCGCCGTCGAGCACCGCCATCTCGCCGAAGGCCCGGCCGCTGCGCAGGGTGGCGATGGTCACGCGCGCGCCTTCGCTGTTGCTCTTCTGCACGGCCACCTGGCCGGAATGGATGATGCACATGAAGCTGCCGGCGTCGCCCTCGCGGAAGATCTCCTGGCCCTGGGCGATGCTGCTGATGCTGAAATAGCCGGCGGCGGCATTGAAGTCGGCCGGCAAGAGTTGATCGAACAGTCCGCAGTCCATCAGCCAGTCGCGGATTTCGTTGTTCAACAAGGTAGGTTCGGGCATGTCGTCACGGTCTTTTTTTGTGTCTGTTGCGGTTCCGGGGGGGGAGTATGACCTAGAGCCGGCGGTCCCGTGTTAAGACAGGACGGCCGGCCGGAGTTCCTCAGGCGATGCCCAGAATCTTGAAAACAAATGCATATTCGAGCGCTACGTCACGCAATCCCTGATAACGCCCGCTCATGCCGCCGTGGCCGGCGCCCAGCTCGGTCTTGAGCAGCAGCAGGTTGTCGTCGGTCTTGGTGGCGCGCAGCCGGGCCACCCACTTGGCCGCTTCCCAGTACTGCACGCGGCTGTCGTTGTAGCCGGCGATCACCAGGGTCGCCGGGTAAGCCTTGGCCTCGACGTTCTCGTAGGGCGCGTAGGCCTTGATCCGCTGGTACACCTCCGGCTCTTCGGGGTTGCCCCATTCGTCGTATTCGGTGACGGTCAGCGGCAGGTCGGGGTCGAGCATGGTGTTGAGCACATCGACGAACGGCACTTCGGCGATCGCCGCCTTGAACAGTTCCGGGCGCTGGTTGAGCACCGCGCCGATCAGCAGGCCGCCGGCGCTGCCGCCGCTGATGGCCAGCTGTTCGGCGCTGGTCAGGCCCTGGGCGATCAGGTGCTCGGCGCAGGCGATGAAGTCGCTGAAGGTGTTCTGCTTGTGTTCCTGCTTGCCGGCGCGGTACCAGGCCTCGCCCAGTTCGCCGCCGCCGCGCACATGGGCGATGGCGAAGGCCACGCCGCGGTCCAGCAGGCTCAGGCGGGCGTGGGAAAACCACGGGTCGAGGCTTTCGCCGTAGGCGCCGTAACCATAGAGGTACAGCGGTGCCGGCCGGCCCAGGGCCTCGCGCCTGATCACCAGGCTGATCGGCACCTGGGTGCCGTCGGCCGCGGTTGCCCACAGGCGCTGGCTGACATAGGCGTCCGGGTCGAAAACCCCCAGCACCGGGGTTTCCTTGAGCACTTTCTGCTCGCCGTCGGCCAGTTCCAGCTGGCGGATCTGCGCCGGGCGGTTCAATGCCTCGTAGCGCAGGCGGATGCGCGGGCTGACGAATTCCAGGCTGTTCTGCACATGCAGGCTGTAGGCCGCGTCCGGCAGTTGCACGCGATAGGCCGGCAGGCCCTCGGGGCGCACCTCGATGATCGGCAGGCCGCCTTCGCGCAGGCTCAGGGTCATGGCCGAGGTGTTCAGGCTCAGGCCTTCGAGCATCACGCTGTCGTTGTGGGGGATCAGGTTCTGCCAGTCGGCCTGGCCGGGTACCGAGCCCTGGTCCGGCGCCTGGTAGAGGGCGAAGTTGATGCCGTCGCGGTTGCTGCGGATGAACCAGGTCCACTGGCCATCGAGCAGGCCGTGGTCGACGTCGTATTCATGTTGCTCGACCCGCGGCGCCAGGCAGGTAAAAGCCTGTTGCGGCTGGGCCGCGTCCAGTACCCAGACCTCGCTGGTGGTCTTGCTGCCCAGGGACAGCAGCAGCTGCTTCTCGGAGCTCGAGCGGTAGCAATGCAGGAAAAAACGCCCGTCCGGCTCATGGAACACCTCTTCGGCGGCGGTGCCGTCCAGGCGGTAGCGGAACAGCTTGTGCGGGCGATGGGTGTCGTCCAGCTCGCCGAAGAACAGGGTCAGGCTGTCGTTGGCCCAGGTCATGCTGCCGTCGCAGTCGGCGAACGGCAGTTCGCTGATCTTACCGCTGGACAGCTCCTTGACGAACAGGGTGTAGACCTCTTCGCCACTGGTATCGAGGCTGTAGGCCAGGCGCTGGTGGTCGGGGCTGATGCTGAAGGCGCCGAGGGAGAAGAACCCGCCATTGGCCAGGGCGTTCGGGTCCAGCAGCAGTTGTTCGCGGCTTTCGTCGACGGTGAGGCTGTCGTCGGCCGGGCGCGGGCAGCGGTAGTGCCGGGCGTATTCGTCGCCGGCGGTGGTGCGGGTGTAATACAGGTACGGGCCCCAGGGGGAGGGCAGGGACAGGTCGGTTTCCAGGATCCGGCCCTTGATTTCCTGGAACAGGGTTTCGCGCAGCGCCGCCTGGTCGGCCAGGGCGGCTTCCTGGTAGCGGTTCTCGGCCTTCAGGTAATCGAGCACGGCGTCGGTGTCGCGCTCCTGGAGCCAGGCGTACGGGTCCGGCCCTTCGGCCTTGCGGGCGATCGGGGCACTGATGACGTGGGCGGATACGGGCATGGAGGGCTCTCGGGGCGGTAACGAATAAGGGCGCGGCAGACAGCGGTGCAGCCTGACATGCGAAAAGCCGTTATCATAAGCGCCTCTTTGCCAGCCTTGCCATGGACACCATGACCGAGAACGACTATCTGATCGCCTGGGGGCTTTACGCCTTCGCCGCCTTGGGCTGCCTGCTGGTGTGGATGCGCCTGACCCGCTGGATGTGGCGCTGGTTGCGCGAGCCGCTGCGCGTGCTGGTGGCGGTGCTGCTGTTCAGCCCGACCGTGGTCGACTCGGCCAAGGACATGTTCGCCCCGGCCGTGGCCATCACCGCCCTGGACATGCTGTTCAAGGTCGGCAACAACGCCTGGCGCGCGGTCTCCGACCTGTTCATGTACGGCATGATCGCCTTCGCTCTCTACCTGGTGTTCGTGCTGATCCGCTGGCCGATCGAACGCGCGGCCAACGCCCGCAAGGAACGAGCCGAAGCCGCCAAGGCCGCGGCCCGGGCCGACGAGCCGGGCGACGACCAGCCGTTCGGCGGCGCCGGCGACGATCGTTATGGCCGTCCGCCCGTGCCCGGCAATCCCCAGCGTTCGCGGATCGAGCCGCGCCTGTAAGCCGCATTGGAGCGAGAGTCCGAGCATGTGTGAGTTATTGGGCATGAGCGCCAATGTGCCGACCGATATCGTGTTCAGCTTTACCGGCCTGATGCAGCGCGGTGGGCGTACGGGGCCCCATCGCGACGGCTGGGGCATCGGGTTCTACGAGGGTCGCGGCCTGCGCTTGTTCCAGGACCCGGCGGCGAGCAGCGAGTCGGAAGTGGCCAACCTGGTGCAGCGTTACCCGATCAAGAGCGAAGTGGTGATCGGCCATATCCGTCAGGCCAACGTCGGCAAGGTCTGCCTGTCCAATACCCATCCGTTCGTGCGTGAGCTGTGGGGGCGCAACTGGTGTTTCGCCCACAACGGCCAACTGGCGGACTTCCAGCCGGTCGCCAGCTTCTATCGTCCGGTGGGCGATACCGACAGCGAAGCGGCGTTCTGCGATCTGCTCAACCGGGTGCGCGCGGCGTTTCCCGAGCCGGTGGAGGTCGAGGCGCTGCTGCCGTCGCTGGTCGCCGCCTGCGCCGAATACCGCAGCAAGGGCGTATTCAACTGCCTGCTCAGCGACGGCGACTGGCTGTTCTGCTATTGCTCGACCAAGCTGGCGCAGATCACCCGCCGGGCGCCGTTCGGCCCGGCACGTTTGAAGGACGTCGATGTGATCGTCGACTTCCAGGCGGAAACCACGCCCAACGACGTGGTGACCGTGATCGCGACCGAACCTTTGACCGAAAACGAAACCTGGACTCGCTACGAGCCGGGCCAATGGAGCCTGTGGCGGCGCGGTGAATGCGTCGTCCACGGCCAGACCGAATAAGGACACCCCCTATGTTGCTCAGTTATCTGCGGCTGGTGCTGTTTGCGGCGGGCCTGTTGATCGGGGTCCAGGTCCCGGGTTTTCTCAGCGATTACACCAAGCGGGTCGAGGCCCATCTGATCGAGGCCCAGACCGGCCTGCAGGGCTTCCAGGGCACCGCCACCCAGTTCTTCAAGGGCGATTTGCAAGCGCTGGTCGCCCACTATCGGGCCAGCGACGACCCGGTGTTCCGCAGCGACGCCGACAGCCTGAGCAACCTGCTGGGGCGCCAGCTGGCCCTGGACAAGCAGTTCCAGGCCATGCAGGGGCCGTGGTACATCCGCCTGCTGCAGGTGCTGCTGGCCGCCGATCCGGACATCCGCCTGGAAACCTGGAATGGCTACAGCTACCAGATCCTGCTGACCCCGCAAGCGATGATCTGGGCCATGAGCGGCGCCTTGCTGCTGTCGTTCGGCCTGGAGTGCCTGTATCGCCTGATCGACTGGGTGGTGCTCGGCGGCAAGCGCCTGCGCCAGAGCCGGCCAATCGAAGAGCGTGATCTGAAAGGGCTGTGATGTAGCCGCGATCCCTGTAGCCGCAGCCTGCGGCAGCCGCTACGGGAGCGGGTCAGCCGGCCAGGACGATGTAGTCCTCACCGGCCTTTTGCGCGTATTGCTCCAGCACCTGCTGGCACAGCACCACCACTTCTTCCACCAGATCCACCCCCACTCGCCATGACACCACCACCTGCAGGTTCGGCGGGCGCTGGTCGATGGCCAGCAGGGTCAGCTCGCCGCGGGCCAGTTCCTCGCTGACCAGCACCGGCGGCAAGGCGCCGATGCCGAAGCCATCGCGCAACAGGCGGGTGATGGCCGAGACCGAGTTCACGCAGTTGAGCCGGGGCGCGGTCACGCCGTTGGCCTGCAGCAGGCTCAGCACCTCCTGGTGGGGCAGGGAGTTCTTCGAGTAGGTGATGATGCGTTCCCGGGCCAGCTCGGCCAGGTTGGCGTACTCGCGGTTGTAGATCGAATGGCTGGCGACTATCCAGCCCATCGGGTGGCTGGCCAGTTCCAGGCTGCGAATGGATTCCTGGCGCAGCAGGTCGGTCTGCAGCACCAGGTCGAGAAAACCTTTCTGCAACTGTTCGCAGAGGTTGAGCGAGGTGTCGGCCACCAGCTCGATCTCCACCTGGGGATAGCAGTCCATCATCCGCGCCACCAGGGGGCTGAGCCAGGTGTGGATCACGGTGTCCATGACGCCGATGCGAATCCGCCCGACCTTGCTCGAACGGGTCTCGATCGACTGCTTGAGGGCCTGCAGGGTGTCCAGCATCTGCTCGGCGTAGTCGAGCACCTTCAAGCCTTCCGGGGTCAGGGTCACGCCGCGGGAATCGCGCAGGAACAGCTTCACCCCGAGTTCGCCCTCGAGCACGGCGATGCGGCTGGAGATCGAGGCCTGGGTGGTGAAGAGTTTGTCGGCGGTCAGGCGAAAGCTTTTCAGGCGTGCCACCCAGACGAAGGTTTCGAGGAACTTGAGATTCATGCGATCAACTTTTCTTATGTCTGGAGACGGTTTTTATTCGTTGGACGCAGCAGGGGGCGGGCGCCAAGAATCGCTGCGTCTCACGATAAAGCGTCGTCGGGGCCCAGAACAATACCAATAAAACCAAGGTGGAGATTCGCCATGAGTGCGCCCGACTCGCTCGCCGCCGGCAAGGCCAAAGGCCGCGCCGGCCCCTTCGACTGGTACCGCGACATCAACCAGCAGGAACGCCGCACATTCTGGAGCTGCAAGGCCGGCTATGGCCTGGATGGCATGGACACCCAGATGCTCAGCTTCGTCATCCCGACCCTGATCGCCCTGTGGGGCATCAGCTCCGCCGAAGCCGGCCTGATCCACACCAGCACCTTGCTGGCCTCCGCCCTGGGCGGCTGGATCGCCGGCATCCTGTCCGACCGCATCGGCCGGGTGCGCACCCTGCAACTGACCGTGCTCTGGTTCGCCTTCTTCACCTTCCTCTGTGGCCTGGCGCAGAGCTATGAGCAACTGCTGATCGCCCGGACCCTGATGGGCTTCGGGTTCGGCGGCGAGTGGACCGCCGGCGCGGTGCTGATCGGCGAAGTGATCCGCGCCGAGAACCGCGGCAAGGCGGTGGGCATGGTGCAGTCCGGCTGGGCCCTGGGCTGGGGCATCACGGCACTGCTCTATGCGCTGATGTATTCCCTGCTGCCTCCGGAAGACGCCTGGCGCGCCCTGTTCCTGCTGGGCATCCTGCCGGCGATCTTCGTGATCTTCGTCCGCCGCCTGGTCAAGGACCCGGAGGTCTACCGTGAAACCCGGGCCCGGGAAGTCCCCGATAACCCGCCGCGTTTCTACGAGATTTTCGCGCCGGCCATTCTTAGCACCACCTTGCGCGCCTCGTTGCTGGCGGCCGGTGCCCAGGGCGGCTACTACGCCATCACTTTCTGGCTGCCGACCTTTCTCAAGACCGAGCGCGGCTTGAGCGTGCTGAGCACCGGCGGTTACCTGGCCATGGTGATCTTCGGCTCCTACGTGGGCTATGTGGTCAGCGCCTATCTGACCGATCTGCTGGGGCGCAAGAAGAACTTCGTCCTGTTCGCCGCCGGCTCGTTCACCATCGTCCTGCTGTACACGCAGATGCCGGTGAGCAACGCGGTGATGCTGTGGCTGGGCTTTCCCCTGGGCTTCTTCGCCTCCGGGATCTTCAGCGGCATGGGCGCGTTCCTGACCGAACTGTTCCCCACGCGCATCCGCGGTTCGGGCCAGGGTTTCTGCTACAACAGCGGCCGCGCCCTGGCGGCCCTGTTCCCGCTGCTGATCGGGCTGCTCAGCCAGCACATTCCCCTGGGCGCGGCCATCGGTACCTTCGCGGCGGTGTCCTACGGCATCGTGGTCCTGGCCGCCCTGAGCCTGCCGGAAACCCGTGGCAAGCAACTCGAAGCCCGCTAACTGATAGTCTGTGGGCATCCCTGCGCGATGCCCGCAGCCGGAACGACAACCTCTACAGGAGCACCGACCGTGAGCCGCCTGTTATTGAATTGCGACATCGGCGAAAGCTTTGGCAACTGGACCATGGGCCTGGATGCCGAGGTGATGCCCTTTATCGATTGCGCCAACATTGCCTGCGGTTTCCACGCCGGCGATCCGAGCATCATGCGCAAGACCGTGAGCCTGGCCCTGGCCAACGGCGTGCGCATCGGCGCGCACCCGGCCTACCAGGACCTGGCCGGCTTCGGCCGCCGCTCCATGGCCTACGGCGCCCAGGAACTGCAGGACCTGCTGCATTACCAGGTCGGCGCCCTCGACGGCATCTGCCGGGCCCAGGGCAGCCGCGTCAGCTACGTCAAACCCCACGGCGCCATGTACAACGACATGATGGCCAACCCGGCCCAGCTGCGGGCGGTGATCCAGGCCGTGGCGGCCTATGACCAGTCGCTGCCGCTGATGCTGATGGCCACCCGGGACAACAGCGCCGCCCAGGCCCTGGGTGACGAGTACGGTGTGACCCTGTGGTTCGAAGCCTTCGCCGACCGCGCCTACGACAACGCTGGGCACCTGGTGTCGCGGCAGTTGCCGGGGGCGGTGCACCACGATCCGGAACAGATCATCGCCCAGGCCCTGACCATCGCCCGTGGCGACGCGCTGCAGGCCAGCGATGGCAGCGCCTTGCACCTGCGGGCCAATACCCTGTGCGTGCACGGCGACAACGCCAGCTCGGTGGCCGCGGTGCAGCGTATCCGCGCGGCCCTGCAGCAGTTGCCAGCATGAACATACGGGTTGAAGTGGTGGCCATCGACTGTCTGATGGTGCGGTTGTTCGAGGTAATCGCCGAGGCCAACATGCCGTGGATGCTCGCCGCCAGCGAGCGGCTGCGGATGGCCTTCGGCGCGCACTTGATCGATCTGGTGCCGTCCTACACCACGCTGATGGTGCACTACGACCTGAGGGCCCTGAGCCCGTCCCAGGCCCGGGAACTGATCGATGCGGCCCTGACCGACCTGACCCCCGACTCCCGTTCCGGCGGCCAGCGCCATGTGCTGCCGGTCTGGTACGACCTCAGCGTCGGCCCGGAACTGAGCCTGCTGGCGCAACGCAGCGGCCTGTCGGTGAGCGAGGTGATCCGCCGCCACAGCGAGCGTGAATACCAGGTGTTCGCCCTGGGCTTCGCCCCGGGTTTCGCCTTTATGGGGCTGGTGGACGAAGTGCTGGCCGCGCCGCGCCTGGATACGCCGCGCAAGCGCGTGGCGGCGGGCAGCGTGGGGATTGCCGAGCGCCAGACCGCGGCCTATCCGGTGGTGTCGCCGGGGGGCTGGAACCTGATCGGACGCACGCCGAGCCGCCTGTTCGATCGCGAACGGGACGGCTACAGCCTGATGCAGCCTGGCGACCGGGTGCGTTTCGCCGCGGTGGATCGTGCCGAGTTCATTCGCCTGGGCGGCGACGACACACCATTGGAGGTGCCGGCATGAGCCGTCTGACCATCGAAGCCAGTACCCCGCTGTGCCTGTTGCAGGACGCCGGTCGTTTTGGCGTGCGCCACCTGGGCGTGACCCAGGGCGGCGCACTGGACTGGGTGTCGATGTCCTGGGCCAACTGGCTGCTGGACAACGCCCTGGACGCCCCGGTGATCGAGATCACCCTCGGCGGTTTCAGCGTGGTCGCCGAGGAACTGTGCCTGCTGGCGCTGGCGGGCGCTGACCTGGGGGCCTGTATCGACGAGCGTCCGCTCAGCCCGGGGCGCAGTTTTATCCTGCAGAAAGGCCAGCGGCTGCGCTTTACCCAGCCGTTTCTTGGCGCCCGGGCCTACCTGGCGGCGCCCGGCGGTTTCAATGCGCCGAAGGTGCTGGGCAGTTGCGCCAGCGTGGTCCGCGAAGAGCTGGGCGGGCTCGACGGTTTCGGCCGGCCATTGGCCGAGGGCGCGGGACTTGAGTATTCGGGGGCGGGAGTGAACCTCAAGGCGCTGTCGGGCAAGCAACTGCCGGACCTGCAATCGAAGGCGCCGCTGGAGGTGATTCTCGGGGCGCAGATCGGCCAATTCAGCGGGCAGAGCCTGTTCGATGCCTTCAACAGCGCCTGGACCCTGGACAGCCGCGCCGACCGCATGGGCATGCGCTTGCTGGGGCCGCAGCTGCGCTATCAAGGGCCGCCGATGATCTCCGAAGGCATTCCCCTGGGGGCGATCCAGGTGCCGCCGGACGGCCAGCCGATCGTGCTGCTCAACGACCGGCAGACCATTGGCGGGTATCCGCGGCTGGGGGCCTTGACACCCCTGGCGCTGGCGCGGCTGGCGCAATGCCTGCCCGGCAGCGAGGTGCGTTTGACGCCGGTGGTGCAGGAGACGGCGCACCGCCAGCAGATCGAGTTTCTGCGACAGTTCGTCTGAACCCCTGTAGCCGCTGCCGAGCCTGCGAGGCTGCGATAGGACCGAAGGTCCTCCTGCGGTCTCGCGATCCTTGCGCCCCCTTCGGGGTCGATCGCAGCCTGCGGCAGCGGCTACAGGGATCGGCGGGAGTCATTTGGAGAGAAACCGCATCCCTTCTTCCAGCCCGCGCAAGGTCAGCGGGTACATCTGCTCTTCGACCAGCTCGCGCACGATGTTGGTCGAGGCGGTGTAGCCCCAGGTGTCTTTCGGGTAGGGGTTGATCCAGATGAGCTTCTTGTACTTCTCCATGAAACGCTGCATCCACACGTAACCGGCTTCTTCGTTCCAGTGCTCGACGCTGCCGCCGGCCTGGGTGATCTCGTAGGGCGCCATGGCGGCGTCGCCGACGAAGATCACTTTGTAGTCGGCGCCGTACTTGTGCAGCAGGTCCTGGGTCGAGGTACGTTCCGAGCCGCGGCGCAGGTTGTTCTTCCACACCGACTCGTAGATGAAGTTGTGGAAGTAGTAGTACTCCAGGTGCTTGAACTCGGTCTTGCACGCGGAGAACAGCTCTTCGCAGATCTTCACATGGGCATCCATCGAGCCGCCGATATCGAACAGCAACAGCAGCTTGATGTTGTTGCGCCGTTCCGGGCGCATCTGGATGTTCAAAAGGCCCGCGTCGCGGGCGGTGTGGTCGATGGTGCCGTCGATATCCAGCTCGTCCGCGGCGCCCTGGCGGGCGAACTTGCGCAGGCGGCGCAGGGCCACCTTGATATTGCGGGTGCCCAGTTCCACCTGGTCGTCGAGGTTCTTGTACTCGCGCTGGTCCCAGACCTTGACCGCGCGGCCCTGGCGCTTGCCGGCATCGCCCACGCGAATGCCTTCCGGGTTGAAGCCACCGGAGCCGAAGGGGCTGGTGCCGCCGGTGCCGATCCACTTGTTGCCGCCGGCGTGGCGTTCCTTCTGTTCTTCCAGGCGTTTCTTGAACTCTTCGATCAGCTTGTCCAGCCCGCCCAGGGACTGGATCTGCGCCCGTTCCTCATCGGTCAGGGAGCGCTCGAACTCCTTGCGCAGCCAATCCTCGGGAATCAGTGCCTGCAGGTGGTCGTCGAGTTTTTCCAGGCCCTTGAAGTAGGCGCCGAACGCGCGGTCGAACTTGTCGAAATGCCGTTCGTCCTTCACCAGGATCGCCCGGGACAGGTAATAGAACTCGTCCATGTCGGCGAAGGTCACGCGCTGCTTGAGCGCGTTGATCAGGTCGAGCAGCTCGCGTACCGACACCGGCACCTTGGCCGCACGCATTTCATTGAACAGGTTGAGCAGCATGGCAATGCCCTCTTAACGGGTGCCGCGACGGCTCATGAACGCCAGGCGCTCAAGCAACTGCACGTCCTGCTCGTTCTTCACCAGGGCGCCGGCCAGCGGCGGGATGGCCTTGGTCGGGTCGCGTTCGCGCAGCACCGCTTCGCCGATGTTGTCGGCCATCAGCAGCTTGAGCCAGTCCACCAGCTCGGAGGTCGAAGGCTTCTTCTTCAGGCCCGGCACCTTGCGCACATCGAAGAACACGTCCAGGGCCTCGCTGACCAGGTCCTTCTTGATGTCCGGGTAGTGCACGTCGACGATCTTCTGCAGGGTCGGACGGTCGGGGAAGGCGATGTAGTGGAAGAAGCAGCGGCGCAGGAAGGCGTCCGGCAGCTCTTTCTCGTTGTTGGAGGTAATGATGATGATCGGGCGCTGCTTGGCCTTGATGGTCTCGTCGATCTCGTAGACGTAGAACTCCATCTTGTCGAGTTCCTGCAACAGGTCGTTGGGGAACTCGATGTCGGCCTTGTCAATTTCGTCGATCAGCAGGATCACCCGTTCTTCGGATTCGAAGGCTTCCCACAGCTTGCCCTTTTTCAGGTAGTTGCGGATGTCGTGCACCTTATCCACGCCCAACTGCGAGTCGCGCAGGCGGCTTACCGCGTCGTACTCGTACAGGCCCTGGTGGGCCTTGGTAGTGGACTTGATGTGCCAGGTGATCAGCTTGGCGCCGAAGGACTCGGCCAGTTGCTCGGCGAGCATGGTCTTGCCGGTGCCCGGTTCGCCCTTGACCAGCAGCGGCCGCTCCAGGGTGATGGCAGCGTTGACTGCCAGCTTCAGGTCATCGGTGGCGACGTATGCGCTGGTGCCTTCGAACTTCATCTGCAATTCCTCGAACGGTAACGCCGACCTGCATCGAGCAGGTCGGAAGAATATAGAAACACGGTGGCCGACTATAACGCGGTGCCCGGTCGACTGTGAACGCAGACGGCCCATTCAGTCTCTGAATGGGGCGTCACATGCTGACTCAGTCAGTGGAGGGCTTGGGGTTTTCATAGTCGGCATTGAAGGCCTGGATGAAGCCATTGCGCAAAATCTGCAAAAAGGCCTGGAATGCGCTGATATCCCGCTGATGTACGCTGCCTTTGAGTTCGACCCGGGTGGCGAACTGGTTTTTCGGCTGGTTTTTCAGCAGGGTTTCGCCGCTGCCCACCAGGGCTTCCCAGATCGAGCGGAAAATCCCCTTGTCCTGGTTCTCCACGTCCTGCTGCCAGTTGAACACGTCGACATCGCGCAGCAGCGGCTTGATGTAGCCGCTGAGCTGGCCCTGGTCGGACTTGGCCTCGATCACCAGGTCGCCGTGGCCGGCGTTGAAGTCGAACTTGCCATAGGCCGAGGCGAAGTCGTTCAGGCGCTTGAGTTCGATGTCGCGGGCGCGCAGGCGGAATTCGAAGTCCTGGAAATCGCTCAGCGGGTCGAAGGTGGCGTTGGTTTCCAGGGGCGCATGGCCCGGTAGCAGGGCCTTGCCCTCGAGGCGGGCATCGCGCTTGCCCCGGGTATCGACCACGTTGGTCAGGTTGTAGGCGCTGGCGTCGACCTCAGTGGCGCTCAGGTTCACCGGCGGCGTGGAGTTGAAATTGCGGAAACTGATCCTGCCGTCGCTGACCCGCACTTCGTCGAGGGTAATGGGCAGCAGCTTGTTCAACTGGGCCCGCCAGTCGGTGCCCTGGCCGGTCTGCGAGGCCTGCTTGTCGGGGCCGCCGTCGACGAAGTTGAGCTCGGGCCCGACGAAGTGCACCTTGGCCACCACTGCATGGTCGTACCACAGGGAATGCCAGCTCACCGACAGATCGACCAGGGGCGCATTGACGAACGGCACCGGCACCTTGCCCGTGACCTTGACGATCTTCAGGCCGTTGATCTGGTAGGCGCCGCGCCACAGGGTCAGGTCGATGTCGCTGATCTGGCCGCGGTAGTCGCCCATGCTGGCGAGCCGGTCGTTGAGGTAGTCGCGCACCAGATAGGGCAGGGCGACGTGCAGGGCGGCCAGTAGCGCCAGGATGCCGGCGAGGGTCCACAGCGGCCAACGGTAGCGACGTTTCATGAGCAGGAGTCTCCAGCCTTATACAGGGATTGACTCCCGCACATCGCAGTCGTTCGTCCCGACTGGACGCTCATGGGGGCGAGGCATACGCTTGAGGACTTCCTTCCACGCTGTACAAGGGGGTCCTGCCATCATGAGCCGCATCTTTGCTGACAACGCCCATTCCATCGGCAATACGCCACTGGTGCAGATCAACCGCATCGCGCCCCGCGGCGTCACCATCCTGGCCAAGACCGAAGGACGCAACCCGGGGTATTCGGTGAAGTGCCGGATCGGCGCGAGCATGATCTGGGACGCCGAAAGCAGCGGCAAGCTCAAGCCGGGCATGACCATCATCGAGCCGACCTCGGGCAACACCGGCATCGGCCTGGCGTTCGTCGCCGCGGCCCGTGGCTACAAGCTGATCCTGACCATGCCGTCCTCGATGAGCATCGAGCGGCGCAAGGTGCTCAAGGCCCTGGGGGCGGAGCTGGTGCTGACCGAGCCGGCCAAGGGCATGAAAGGGGCCATGGAGAAGGCCGCGGAGATCCTCGCCAGCGATCCGGGCCACTACTTCATGCCGCAACAGTTCGATAACCCGGCCAACCCGGCGATCCACGAAAGGACCACCGGCCCGGAAATCTGGAACGACACCGATGGCGCCGTGGACGTACTGGTGGCCGGCGTCGGCACCGGCGGCACCATCACCGGGGTTTCCCGCTATATCAAGAAGACCCAGGGCAAACCCATTCTGTCGGTGGCGGTGGAACCGGCGGTTTCGCCGGTGATCACCCAGAAACTGGCCGGCGAAGAGCTCAAGCCCAGCCCGCACAAGATCCAGGGGATCGGCGCCGGCTTCGTACCGGCCAACCTCGACCTGTCGATGGTCGACCGGGTGGAGCTGGTCAGCGACGAGGAATCCAAGGCCATGGCCCTGCGCCTGATGCAAGAGGAGGGGATTCTGTGCGGCATCTCCTGCGGCGCGGCGATGGCGGTGGCGGTACGCTTGGCGGAAACCCCCGAGATGCAGGGCAAGACTATAGTCGTGGTGCTGCCGGATTCGGGGGAGCGTTATCTGTCGAGCATGTTGTTCAGCGACCTGTTCACCGAACAGGAGAACCAGCAGTAAGCCATTGCAGGACCTTGGCAAAGGCTCCGGCAGGCAGCCGGTCTGCCGGCGATCGAACGGCCGATGGTTGTCCCGCAGGGCAATGGCGGTTGGAGGTGACATACGTCAGCCTGCGTTCAGGCGCCCTGTGATAATTAGCGCCTTTGTTGCACAACCGTTAACACTGATTGTTCGGTCGTGCGGGTTTTTCCAGGGGCCGGGAGTGTTTATTATGGCCGACTGCCATGCCGGGTAAGCACTGCCCCGTCGGAGACTATTTCAAGGAGTTGTTTGCATGAGCCTTTCCTTTGCCGCCAAGTTCGCGGTGTTGCTGCTATTCATCGGCAGCATTCTCTTCGTGCATCTGCGTGGCAAGGCGCGACTGCCGGTGTTGCGTCAGTTCGTCAACCATTCGGCGCTGTTCGCGCCTTATAACACCTTGATGTACCTGTTTTCCGGGGTGCCTTCCAAGCCTTACCTGGACCGCAGCAAGTTCCCCGAGCTGGACGTGCTCAAGGACAACTGGGAAGTGATCCGCGACGAAGCCATGCACCTGTTCGACGAGGGCTATATCCGCGCCGCCGAGAAGAACAACGACGCCGGTTTCGGTTCGTTCTTCAAGAAGGGCTGGAAGCGTTTCTACCTCAAGTGGTACGACAAGCCGCTGCCGTCGGCCGAAATGCTGTGCCCCAAGACCGTCGAACTGGTCAGCCGCATTCCCAACGTCAAGGGCGCGATGTTCGCCTTGCTGCCCGGCGGCAGCCACCTGAACCCGCATCGCGACCCGTTCGCCGGGTCCCTGCGTTATCACCTGGGCCTGTCCACCCCGAACTCCGACGACTGCCGGATCTTCGTCGACGGCCAGGTCTACGCCTGGCGCGATGGCGAAGACGTGATGTTCGACGAAACCTATGTGCACTGGGTGAAAAACGAGACCGACAAGACCCGGGTCATCCTGTTCTGCGACATTGAGCGTCCGCTGAGCAACCCGTTGATGACGCGCATCAACCGCTGGATCAGCGCCTGGCTGGGGCGTGCCACCGCGCCGCAGAACCTGGACGACGAGCGCGTCGGCGGGATCAACCAGGCCTATGCCTGGAGCAAGCGTTTCAGCGATCGCACCAGTGGCGTGGTCAAGCAGTGGAAGCGCCGCAATCCGAAGCTCTACCGCATCATGCGCCCGGTGCTGGCGGTGCTGGTCCTGACCGCCCTGGGTTACTGGCTGTTCGGATAAGACGTTGCAATGAATATCGGGCGCTGGTTATAGTCGGCGCCCTGTGTATCAGAAGATTCACCTTCCTCCTTCAGAAAGATCAGCACATGCCTCATTCCCTCATCAATGCGGTAGTCGATTCAGCGGTCAACGCTGGCGTCGTGCCGTGCGGGAACCCGCAGCCTGTGCAGATCAGTCATTACCCCCCACCTGTCAGTAGCACGCCGGTGTGCGCCGTCGTATCACCGCCAGGCGTTGTCGTACGGGGCTGATCAGCAACCTCTGCTGTTCCCCGTGCCCGCCGGAAAAAACTACTGAATTTCAGCTTCGGCTGAGTTGGCTATTTGCCTGACTACAGGTGGTATTCATGTTGGTCCTATCAAAAAAATCCGCGCTCGCGGCGGCTTCCACGAGCCTGTTCGTCCTGCTCTGGAGCAGTGGCGCGATCTTCTCCAAATGGGGCCTGGCCCATGCCTCACCCTTTGCCTTCCTGCTGATCCGTTTCGCCATCGCCCTGTGCGGGCTGCTGTTGTTGATCCCCCTGCTCAGGCTGCGCCTGCCCCGCGGGCGCAAGCCGATGCTGTTCGCGGTGGCCACCGGCCTGGTGCTGCTGGGGATGTACCAGATCTTCTATCTGCTGGCCCTGGACCTGAAGGTCACGCCCGGGGTCATGGCCACCATCATGGGGGTGCAACCCATCCTCACGGTGGTGATCATGGAGCGCCAGCGTTCCTGGAGTCGGATGTTCGGCCTGGCACTGGGCCTGATCGGCTTGATCATGGTGGTGTACCAGGGCATCGGCCTGGCCGGCATGTCGCTGGCGGGGATGCTCTTCGGCCTGCTGGCCCTGGCGAGCATGACCCTGGGCTCGATCATGCAGAAGCGCATCAGCGAAAATCCGCTGGGCACCCTGCCGGTGCAATACCTGGCCGGGCTGTTGCTGTGTGCGCTGTTCGTGCCGTTCCAGCCGTTTCATTTCGAACACAGCGTCGAGTTCGTGCTCCCGGTGCTGTGGATGGGGCTGGTGGTCTCGGTGCTGGCGACCTTGCTGCTGTACCGGCTGATCGCCCGCGGCAATCTGGTGAATGTCACCAGCCTGTTCTACCTGGTGCCGGCGGTGACCGCGGTGATGGACTACCTGGTGTTCGGCAACCGGCTGGCACTGCTGAGCCTGTTCGGCATGCTGTTGATCATTGTCGGGCTGGGGTTCGTCTTCCGTAAACATGCCTGATTCATGAAGGTGGGGCGCGGTTCCGGCGTTATGCGGGGGCCGCGCTTTTTTTGCTTCCGGCGCGGTCTTCAGTTTGTTTTTGCCTGGTCGATATCAATGATGGCTAATGGCTATTAAATAATTCATTCCCTTACACCGTAATGCTGGTTCTTTGCAATAAGAAAAACCTTAAAAGTTAAAGAAGTGTTCTACGCTGACGACATACTCTTTAGGTTCTAAGGAGAAGTCGGAAATGAACACCAGACTGGTGATGGCAAGTATCGGTGTGTTTCTCGGATTGAGCGGCGTCTGCTCCGCAGCCCCTCAAACCGCGCAAGGAGTGATCTATTTCCACGGCAGCATCGAAGAGGAGCCGTGCACGCCCAGCATGGTTCCCGATGTCTCCGGTAGCAGCCTTACGTTCAACCTTTCCCAATGCCCGACGCTCTCACGCGGCAACGACATTCGCGTGAGCGCGGTCGGCCCTTCGCGTACGGTGACGGCGCTCGATCGCTCGGCGGTCGATGTCAAGCTGGTAGCGGACAGCGGGCAAGCAGGGCGTTACTACGACCAGCAATATGTCCTGGTCGACAAGGCCGGCAAGCCGGTCAATTCGGGGACCTACCTGATTACCCTGACGTCGCCATAAGCGATTCGATCGCCGGTTGTCGCAACGACTCCGGCAAGCAAGAAGAGGGGACCGGCAGGCAACCGAGGCTGCCTTGCCGGTCGATCCCGGATCCGACACGGCAAGAGCGCCGTGCCGTCACCGGGAGGAGGCTCAGAAGCGGTAGCTGGCGTTCAGCCGCAGACCGTGTTCCCTGGTACCGTCGCCCATTTGCCCGCTGTAGCCGGCACCCAGGCTCAGCTCGCGGGTGATGCGCGCTTCCACGCCGGTTTCGACCACCGCGCTGTTGCGCGACAGGGCTATGCCTTCGACCCGGAACGCATCGCTGCCGTCGAAACGGTAGGTGTTGGACGGTGAGTCGCTGTCCAGGGCATGTTTCCAGCCGGCGCTGGCGAAGACAGTCAGTTGCTTGCCGTTGTCGAGCTGTTTGTCGGCGCTGACGCGCAAGCCCAGGGTAGTGCTGGTCTGTTCGTCAGAACCGCGCTTGGCCTGCAGGGCGGCGGGGCCGCCACGTTCCTTGAAGCCATCGCTCTTGACCTGCACATAGGCCAGGTTGGCGAAAGGTTCCAGGTGCACCGAAGGGCTGAGGTCGAAGCGCCGCCCCAGTTCGCCGAAGGCTTGCAGGGTATCGGCGTCGTAGCTGGACTTCAGGTGGTCGCTGTAGCCGGCGAAGTTCACCGAACGCTTGGCGTCGATCCGGCTCCAGGTGTAAGCCATGCCGCCACGCACATCGATCGCGCCGAGCGCCGTCCCGCCATAGACCCCCAGGTGGATGTTGTCGTTGTCGCTCGACGAGTCCCGGGACGAGGTCTTGAGTTCGGTGCGGCTGTAGCCGGCCATGACCCCGAGACGACTGCTGTCGCCGACCGCGGTGTCGACACCGGCGAGCAGGCCTTTGGTGTCGCTGCGCAGTCGGGCGGCGTTGGTGTCGCCCTTGATCTGGCCCCAGCTGCCCAGGGTGGTGATCCAGGTGCTCGGGCCATTGTCCGCGGCGTTTGCCTGCTGGTCGGAGACACTCGAACGCAGACGATTGTTCGCGGCCTCGCGGACCAGGCGGCTGTCCTGGACCTGCGCCGTGCGTGCCGAGCTGTGGAATTCCCCGGACAGTTGATCGAAGGCATCGCGGGCCTGCTCGTCATCGGGCAGGTAGGCAATGGCCTCGAACAGCTTGTTGTGGACCGGCGGTGTCAGGGCCGGCACCGCTGCGCCCTTCAGGCTTTGCGCGGCCGTGGCCGTGGCGTACTGGTTCGGGGTGTAGGCCGCTTCCTGGAACAGGCGCGTCTGTTGCACATCGAGATAGGCGTTGTGGCTGTCGTAGTTGTCCACCAGGTCGTAGAAGGTCGATACCCAGGTATCGCCGGTCAGCGTGTAGCGCCCGGTCAGGCCCTGCTCGGTCGAGAGCGCCAGGTAGCGCCGATCCAGCTGGTAGCGGGCACTGTCGAGTTTGTGGGCGTCGATGATGCTGCCGTCCTCGAGGTGCGCCGAGCCATTGACGATCAGCCGGTCGTTGGCGCCGGTGCTCAGCAGTTCGGCCTGGAAGGTCGAGCCGCTGTGCTGGTTCAGGTCGCCCGCCACGGTGAGGGTACCGATGGAGTTGCCGGGGGCGATGGTGGCGCCGCGGTGCAGGGTGACGTCGCCGACCTGGCCATTGCCGGCCAGGATCGCGCTGTCGTACACGTCGACCGTGCCGCCGAGCTTGCCGTTGACGGCCAGGATGCCGTTCTCGACCTGGGTCTTGCCGGTGAAGGCCGAGCTGTCGCCGGTCAGGTTGGTACGCCCGTTGCCGCGTTTGTAGAGGGAGCCGGTGCCGGAAAGCTGGCCGTCGAAGCGGTAGCCGTTGGCGCGGTTGAAGACCAGGCTGCCGGGGGCATCGATCTGTACGTCGCCGAGGATCGAGCCAGTGTCGCCGCCGTCCTCGCCAGAGCCCAGTTGCAGGGTACCGTTGCTGATCCGCGTGCCGCCGCTGTAGGTGTTCTCGCCGGTGAGCACGGTGGTGCCGGTGCCGAGCTGTTCCACCGAACCGGTGCCGGAAATCACCTGGTCGTACTGGTACCGGTTGCGGCGATCGAAGGCGACGCGGCCGTTGTTGTCGATATCGCTGAGCACTTCACCCGCGGTGCCGTTGTGGGCGCCGATATGCAGGCTGGCGTTCTGCTCGACATGCACTTCGCCGGCCAGCTTGTTGTTCAGCAACAGCTCGCCACCCTTGACGTTCAGGCGGCCGGTGAACTGGCTGGAATCGCCGTTGAACTGGGTCTGCCCGGCGATGTGGTTGATCGTGCCCTGGCCTTCGAAGCCGGCCTCGAACTGGTAGTCGCGGTCACTGTGGTTGAGCTGGACCAGCCCCTGGCCTTTGCCGAAGACGATCCGTTGCGCCTCCAGATGGCCTGCGGCCTTGGCATCGGCGGCGTTGTCGCTGGCCGCGCCAATATGGAGGGTGCCGCTGGAGGTGCCGTTTTCGGCGATCAGCAGGGTGCCGTTGCCGACGCTGAGCGTGCCCTGGTCGGTCAGCAGCAGGCTGGCGATACCGCTCTGGCCCAAGGTCATGCCATCGATAGTCTTCCACAGGCTGCCCGCGCCGCTGACGCTGGCGTTGCCGTTGGAGTCCTGGTCGGAGGCGATGATGCTGTCCTGGCTGGTGACCTGGCTGCCGTTCTTGATCTCCAGGGAGCCGTTGCCGCCGGCACCGACAATCAATCGTTTGTCGCTGGTCAGTGTCGAGTTGCCGTCGACAATGAGCTGGCCCTGTCCGTCACGCAGCATGCCAATCACGGTGTCGCCCTGGGAGCGGGTGTTGGAACCGCCTTTGAGGGTCAGGGTGCCCGATCCGCTCTGGCCGACGATCAGTGCGCCACCGGTGGTCAAGGTCGCACCGTTGTCGAAGGTGGCTCTGCCCTTGGTGCCCAGCCCGGTGCCGAGGGTGAAGGTGTCGCCGACGGTGAGCTTGCCACTGCCGCCGACGTTCAGTTGTCCCAGGCCATTGTTCACGGTGCCGACGTTCAGGGTGCCTACCGTGCGCGTGCTGTCCAGTTGCGCGACGTCATGGCGGCCGGAGTACGGTCGATCGATGTTGACCACCTCGGTGCTGGAGGGCGCGCCGTTGCTCCAGTTGCCACTATTCTCCCAGGCGTTGCTGTCATTGACTCGAATGCTGGAGTCGGGGTCATTGGGGTCTTGCAGAACAAAGTGATGGGCGTCGCCGGTCCAGGTCGTGGCGGCTATTGTGGCCGGGCTGAGGGAGCTCAAGGCCAGCGCAACGGCGATGGCGATGCCGGAAGGGCTGAAGTTGTGTCGTGTCATCGTTTTCCTTTCCTGGGTGTGCCTGTGTTGTCGTGGGATAAAAAACGGCGTCGAGCGCGTTATGGATGGGCGATGCGAGCCGGGTGGGGAGTGGTTCGGCTATGAAGTGCCGTGGGATCGATACTGGAAGTACGACCTGAGTGCTGTGTTCATAGGAACTGGATATCTGCTCAAGTTGTCCGGGACGGTTAGAGGCGTCCGGTAACTTAATGAAGAAGAGGGCGGGAATATATGCGGGGAGAAGGGTGTAGATATTTGTTGAAGGTTTTCAGAAATATCTGTTTGTTGCTGGGGAGTAATCCTTATTGTCTGTAGTTAGTTGATCGGTGTTTGTGTAAGAAGTGTCTGGGACGGGGTTTTTTTCAGGGTTTCTCTTAAGTTTTCTGGCTGTTGGTCGAGGAGGGAGAAAAAGGAGATGGATAAAAGAGCAGCTCGAAGGGAAAGGTTTTTATTGGGAGGGAGTGTTCTTAGTTGGCGGGGTATTGGGGGTGCTTGATGAAAGTGGCGGTTGTTTGTTGTTGTAAGGTTTTCTTTGTCGAAGGATAAAAGTACCCCGTTCGATATGTACTGCCGTGGTCGGACTAGATGGCGAACCGCCGGGCAGGCCGCGAGTGCACCCTGTTCAATGACAACTCGCGGCCTTGGGTCAACGCGCCGCGATCAACGCTCGGCCAGTTCCCGGTTCGGGATCGCCCGAGGGCCGGGCTTGAGCACCAGCCACAAGGCGGCCGCGATCAGTACGCCACCATACAGGTGGGCCATGGACAGCGGTTCGTCCAGCAGCAACGCGCCCCACAATACCCCGAACGGCGGGATCATGAAGGTCACGGTCATGGACTTGACCGGGCCGATCGAACTCAGCAGACGGAAATACAGGATGTAGGCAAAGGCGGTGCAGGCCAGCCCCAGGCCCAGCAGCGACAGCCAGACATTCCAGCCGCCCCAGCTGGCGGGCGGTTGAGTGAGGGCGCTGTAGGCGAAGACCGGCAACAGGAACAAGCTGGCGCCGAGCATGCTGCCCAGGGCCGACAGGCGACTGTCGAGGCCGCCGGCCTGGTCCAGCCAGCGCCGCGCGAGGAACCCGGCGAAACCGTAGCAGGTGGTGGCGAGCAGGCAGGCCAGGGCGCCCAGCAGCAGTTCCAGGTCGAACGCCATGGGGCCGGCACGGGTCAGGATACCCACGCCGAACAGGCCCAGGCTGACCCCGGCGATTTTCGCCGGGGTCAGTTTCTCGTGGAAGAACAGCCCGCCGATCAGTACCCCCATCAAGGGCGTGGTGGCATTGAAGATCGCCGAGTAGCCGGCCGGCAGCACCAGGGCCGCTACCGAGTACATGGTGGCGGGGATGCCGGAGTTGATCACGCCGAGCAGCAGCACGGTCTTGAACTTGCCGCGGAAATCCCAGCTGACCCGCATCAGCGCCAGGATCGCCAGCAGGCCGCCAGCGGCGATGGAGACGCGAAAGAACGCCGTGGGAATGCTGCCGATGACTGGGGCGATGATGCGCATGAACAGAAAGCTGGCGCCCCAGATCGCGGCCAGGGACAACAAACGCAGGGTATCGACAAGTCTCACGACGGGTTCCTCATTTCGGCAGGGCGCAAGTGTTGCCGAGAGGCCTGCCGCGAGCAATCGCTATCTTGCGCTGGAATTGCCCGTGGCGATCGCCAGCCGGGGAAAGATTGCACTTCTCCTGCACCCGGTTCACTGGCTAAGCTCAGGCTTTTCCGAATTCCCGCAGAGGTCTCACCATGCCGCAGAAATGGCCCGCCGCCGAAATCGCTCGAACGATCCTCGATGGCTTCGACGACTACCGCGAGCACTTTCGCCGGATCACCGACGGTGCCCGGGCGCGTTTCGAACAGGCGCAGTGGCAGGAGGCGCAGACCGCCTCGGCGGCACGGATCAACCTGTACGAGGAAAAGGTCGGCGAGACTGTGGCGCGGCTGCGCGGAGCCTTCGACCTGGACACCCTGCTCGACGTCAATCAGTGGCCGCTGGTGAAAAGCGCCTACATCAGCCTGATCGACCTGCGCTTCGACGACGAGCTGTCCGAGACCTGGTACAACTCGGCCTTCTGCGGCCTGTTCAGCCACGACCTGATCAGCGACGGCTGCATGTTCATCCACACCACGCGCCCGAGCCTGCGCCGCGCCCGGGCCGCGCAGACCCGCCTCTACCGGCCGCAGGGCAAGCTGTCGAGCATGCTCGAACAGATATTCGTCGACTACCGCTTCAGCGAGGCCTATGCCGACCTGCCCGGCGACTTGCATCGCCTGGAGGGGCAACTGCGGGAGAACCTGCCGGACTGGGTGTGCAAGGACCCGGAGCTGGCGGTGGAGCTGTTTTCCTCGGTGCTGTACCGCAACAAGGGCGCCTACCTGGTAGGACGGATTTTCACCCGCGACGAGCAATGGCCGCTGGTGATCCCGCTGCTGCACCGCGAGGGGCGGGGCATCCAGATCGATGCGCTGATCACCGACGAAGCCGACGTGTCGATCATCTTCTCTTTCACCCGTTCCTATTTCATGGTCGACGTGCCGGTGCCGGCGGAGTTCATCGGCTTCCTCAAGCGCATCCTGCCGGGCAAGCACATCGCCGAGCTGTACACCTCCATCGGTTTCTACAAGCACGGCAAGTCCGAGTTCTACCGGGCGCTGATCAACCACCTGGCCAACACCGACGACCCGTTCATCATGGCCCCGGGCGTGCGTGGCATGGTCATGAGCGTGTTCACCCTGCCGGGCTTCAACACCGTGTTCAAGATCATCAAGGACCGCTTCTCGCCATCGAAGAACGTCGACCGCGCCACGGTGATCGAGAAGTACCGGCTGGTGAAAAGCGTCGACCGGGTAGGGCGCATGGCCGATACCCAGGAGTTCGCCGATTTCCGTTTTCCCCTGGGCAAGTTCGACCCGGCGTGCCTGGCGGAACTGCTGGAAGTCGCGCCGTCCACGGTGTCGGTGGAGGGCGATACGGTGCTGATCCGCCACTGCTGGACCGAGCGGCGCATGACCCCGCTCAACCTCTACCTGGACCACGCCAACCCGGCCCAGGTGCGCGAAGCGCTGGAGGACTACGGCCTGGCGATCAAACAGCTGGCCGCAGCCAATATCTTCCCCGGCGACATGCTGCTGAAGAACTTCGGCGTCACCCGCCATGGCCGGGTGGTGTTCTACGACTACGACGAGATCTGCTTCCTCACCGAAGCCAACTTCCGCCACATCCCGGCGCCCCGAACCCCGGAAGACGAGATGGCCTCCGAGCCCTGGTATTCCATCGGCCCGCTGGACGTGTTCCCCGAGGAGTTCCCGCCGTTCCTGTTCGCCGACGCCGGGCAGCGCAAGCTGTTCGCCCAGTTGCACGGCGAGCTGTACGACGCCGACTACTGGAAAGGCCTGCAGGACGCCATTCGCGCCGGCAAGGTGATCGATGTGTTCCCGTACCGGCGCAAGGAGTGGGATAACGAATAACCCGTCTTTCCTCGTTTCCCAGCAGGGGCGGGGCTGGTCTGGAAGGGCGGAGGCAGCATTTCCCGGCGCAAATCTGCGACAATCCGCCCCCTGCATAAATAGACGACCCTTGCGTACCCGATGACTGACGACTCGCCTGCAATCGACCAACTGCTGAAAAACCTCGACCACGCCATGCTCGCCGACCGCCACCGGTTGCGCCGGCAGTTGCTGGAGCTGCGCAAGAAGCCCGACGAGGCCAAGCTCGCGCAGTGGGTCGAACGCATGCAGGCGTCCTGCGCCCAGGTGGTGTCGCGGCGAGCCAGCGTGCCGTCGATCCGCTACGATGACAGCCTGCCGATCGCCGCCAAGCGCGACGAGATCAAGGCCGCGCTGCACAAGCACCAGGTGCTGATCATCGCCGGCGAAACCGGCTCGGGTAAGACCACCCAGTTGCCGAAGATCTGCCTGGAAATCGGTCGCGGCCAGCACGGCCTGATCGGCCATACCCAGCCCCGGCGGATCGCTGCGCGCAGTGTGGCCAGCCGGGTCGCCGAAGAGCTGGCCACGCCCTTGGGCGCGCTGGTGGGGTATCAGGTGCGTTTCGAGGACCAGAGCGATTCGAACACCCTGATCAAGCTGATGACCGACGGCATCCTGCTGGCGGAAACCCAGAACGACCGGTTCCTGGAGCGCTACGACACCATCATTGTCGACGAGGCCCACGAACGCAGCCTGAACATCGACTTCCTCCTCGGTTACCTGAAGACCCTGCTGCCGCGACGTCCTGACCTGAAAGTCATCATCACCTCGGCGACCATCGACCTGGAGCGCTTCTCCAAGCACTTCGACGACGCGCCGATCGTCGAGGTTTCCGGGCGCACCTTCCCGGTGGAAACCTGGTATCGCCCGCTGACCCTGGAGCAGGACGAGGAGGGCAACCGGGTCGAGGACGACCTGACGGTGGACCAGGCGATCCTCGCCACCCTCGACGAAATCGCCGCCCATGAGCGCAGCGAACGCCGCAGCCCGGGTGACGTGCTGGTGTTCCTGCCAGGCGAGCGAGAGATTCGCGACGCCGCCGAGATGCTGCGCAAGGCACAGCTCAAACACACCGAAATCCTGCCGCTGTATGCCCGGTTGTCACCGGCCGAGCAGCAGCGCATCTTCCAGTCGCACCCGGGGCGCAGGGTGGTCCTGGCGACCAACGTCGCCGAGACCTCGCTGACCGTGCCGGGCATCCGCTACGTGATCGACAGCGGCACCGCGCGCATCAGCCGCTACAGCTACCGGGCCAAGGTCCAGCGCCTGCCCATCGAGGCGATTTCCCAGGCCAGCGCCAACCAGCGCAAGGGCCGCTGCGGCCGGGTCGAGCCGGGCATCTGCGTGCGCCTGTACAGCGAAGAGGATTTCAACGGCCGGCCGGAGTTCACCGACCCGGAGATCCTGCGCACCAACCTGGCGGCGGTGATCCTGCAGATGCTCCATCTGCGCCTCGGTGAAATCACCGCGTTCCCCTTTATCGAACCGCCGGACGGCAAGGCCATCAGCGACGGTTTCAACCTGCTGCAAGAGCTGTCGGCGGTGGACCGCAACAGCCAGCTGACGCCGCTGGGCCGCCAGCTGGCGCGCCTGCCGGTGGACCCGCGCATGGGCCGCATGCTGCTGGAGGCGGCGAAACTCGGCAGCCTCCAGGAAGTGCTGATCGTCGCCAGCGCCATGTCGATCCAGGACCCCCGCGAGCGGCCGCCGGAGCGCCAGCAGGCCGCCGACCAGGCCCATGCGCAATGGAAGGACGCGGACTCGGATTTCGCCGGGCTGGTCAATCTGTGGCGCGGTTTCGAAGAGCAACGCCAGGCCCTGAGCGCCAGCCCGTTGCGCAACTGGTGCCGCAAGAATTTCCTCAACTACCTGCGCCTGCGGGAGTGGCGCGATGCCCATCGCCAACTGAGCCTGATCTGCCGCGACCTGCAGCTGAGCTTGAACAAGGAACCGGCCGACTATCCCAAATTGCACAAGGCGGTGCTGGTCGGCCTGCTGAGCCAGATCGGCCAGAAGACCGAGGACGGCGACTACCTCGGCGCCCGTCAGCGGCGCTTCTGGGTGCACCCGTCCTCGGGCTTGGGCAAGAAACGCCCGCAGTGGCTGATGACCGCCGAGCTGGTGGAAACCACCAAGCTCTATGCGCGCATGGTGGCCAAGATCGAGCCGGACTGGATCGAGCCGCTGGCCGGACACCTGATCAAGAAGAACCACTTCGAACCCCATTGGGAGAAGAAGCGCGGGCAGGTGGTGGCCTATGAGCAGATCACCCTGTTCGGCCTGATCGTGGTCGGCCGGCGCCCGGTGCACTACGGCCCGGTGGACCCGGTGGTGTCGCGGGAGCTGTTTATCCGCGAGGGCCTGGTGCGCGGTGAGATCCAGTCCAAGGCCAAGTGCCTGAGCGCCAATACCCGTCTGCTCGAGCAGCTCGACGAACTGGAAGCCAAGGCCCGGCGGCGCGACATCCTCGCCGACGAGGAAACCCTGTTCGCCTTCTACGACGCGCGCCTGCCGGCGGAGATCCACCAGACCGCAACCTTCGACAGCTGGTACCGGATCAACAGCCAGAAGAACCCGCAGCTGCTGATCATGCGCGAGGAAGACGTGCTGGCCCGGGAGGCCAGCGAAGTCACCGCCCTGCAGTATCCGGACACCCTGCACATCGGCGATCTGGAGTTGGCCCTGAGTTATCACTTCGAGCCCAACCATCCCCGGGACGGCGTGACCCTGCGGGTGCCGGCGCCGTTGCTGCCGGCCTTGCCCGCCGAGCGCCTGGAGTGGCTGGTGCCGGGGCTGGTGGAAGCCAAGTGCATCGCCCTGGTGCGCAACCTGCCCAAGGCCCTGCGCAAGAACTTCGTGCCGGTGCCGGACTTCGTCAAGGCGGCCCTGGCGCGCATCGATTTCGCCCAGGGCTCGCTGCCCCAGGCCCTGGGGCGCGAGTTGCTGCGCATGACCGGGGCGCGGGTCAGCGACGAGGCCTGGGCCGAGTCGGCGCAGCAGGTGGAAAGCCACCTGCGGATGAACCTGGAAATCGTCGACGCCCAGGGCAAGTTCCTCGGCGAAGGCCGCGACCTGGCCGAACTGACTGCGCGTTTTGCGCAAGCCAGCCAGGCCGCGCTGGCGGTGCCGCAAACCGCGAAAAGCCAGCAGCCGGTGGAAGCCAAGGTGTTTGCCGCGGTGGCAGAGAAGACCCAGCAGAAGATCGCCGGGCTGTCGATGACGGTGTACCCGGCCTTGGTGGAAGAAGCCGGGACGGTCAAGGAAGGGCGTTTCTCGACGCCGGCCGAAGCCGAGTTCCAGCATCGCCGGGCCTTGCAGCGCCTGCTGCTGCAACAGCTGGCCGAGCCGGCGAAGTTCCTGCGCAACAAGCTGCCGGGGCTGACCGAGCTGGGCCTGCTGTACCGCGAGCTGGGGCGTGTCGATGCCCTGGTGGAAGACATTCTGCTGGCCAGCCTCGACAGCTGCGTGCTGGAAGGCGAAGACAGCCTGCCGCGGGACGGCGCCGGCCTGGCCTCGCTGGCCGAACGCAAGCGGGGCAACTGGACCGAGCACGCCGAACGCCTGGCCCGGCTGGCCCTGGACATCCTCAAGCTGTGGCACGGCCTGCAAAAGCGTTTCAAGGGCAAGATCGACCTGGCCCAGGCGGTGGCGCTGAACGACATCAAGTCGCAGCTCGGCTACCTGGTGTACCCGGGCTTCGTCCGCGAAACCCCGGGGCAATGGCTCAAGGAACTGCCGCGCTATCTCAAGGCCGTCGAACTGCGTTTCGAGAAGCTCGGCGCCCAGGTGCAGAAGGACCGGGTCTGGAGCACGGAGCTGGGCGGCCTGTGGAACCAGTACCAGGCGCGGGCGAGCAAACACGCCCAGGAAGGCAAGCGCGACCCGCAGCTGGAGCTGTACCGCTGGTGGCTGGAGGAATACCGGGTATCGCTGTTCGCCCAGCAACTGGGCACCAAGGCGCCGATTTCCGATAAGCGCCTGAACAAGCAGTGGAGCCAGGTGGAAGCCTGACGCGACCTGTAGCCGCTGCCGCAGGCTGCGATAGGCCCCGCAGGGGCCTCGAGGTCCTCAAGAGCGCGACCGCTTCGCGCTCGATCGCAGGCTGCGCCAGCGGCTACAGGATCGGTGGCGATGGGGGCGATTGAGCGTGCCAATGGGGCCAAACGCCCGTGTTTATGGCAAACTTCGCCGTCATAAATGCCGGCCCCGCGGTTTTGAGCCTTCGCCGCCCGGGCAACGTGGAATAAAGCGCTACCAGGTCCGATTCCGCTCGTCGGGATAGACCCTTTACGGTTTGGTACGAAGGTACCAATACCTTCTACCTCATCAGACTAGAGGAACGACCGTGCATAACGTCGTCATCAGCGGGACTGGCCTGTACACCCCGGCCAACAGCATTTCCAACGAAGAGCTGGTGCACTCTTTCAACACCTACGTGCATCAGTTCAACGCCGACAACGCCGCCGCGATCGAGCGTGGCGAGATCCAGGCCCTGACCGAATCCAGCGCGGCCTTCATCGAAAAGGCTTCCGGCATCAAGAGCCGCTTCGTCATGGACAAGGACGGCATCCTCGATCCGCAACGCATGACCCCACGCCTGCCCGAACGCTCCAACGACGAGTGGTCGGTGCTCTGCCAGATGGCCATCGGCGCCGCCGAACAGGCCCTGCAACGCGCCGGCAAGACCGCCGCGGACATCGACGGGGTCATCGTCGCCTGCTCCAACCTGCAGCGCGCCTACCCGGCCATCGCCATCGAAGTCCAGGAAGCCCTGGGCATCGCCGGTTTCGGTTTCGACATGAACGTGGCTTGCTCCTCGGCCACCTTCGGCATCCAGGCCGCCTGCAACAGCGTGCAACTGGGCCAGGCCCGGGCGATCCTGATGGTCAACCCGGAAGTCTGCACCGGCCACCTGAACTTCCGTGACCGCGACAGCCACTTCATCTTCGGCGACGCGGCCACCGCGGTGATCGTCGAGCGGGCGGACCTCGCCACCTCGCCGTACCAGTTCGACATCGTCAGCACCAAGTTGCTGACCAAGTTCTCCAACAACATCCGCAACAACTTCGGCTTCCTCAACCGCGCCGCGGAAGAGGGCATCGGCGCGTCGGACAAACTCTTCGTCCAGGAAGGCCGCAAGGTGTTCCGCGACGTCTGCCCGATGGTGGCGGAACTGATCGCCGAGCACCTGGAGGAGAACCAACTGAACGTCAACGATGTGAAGCGCTTCTGGCTGCACCAGGCCAACCTCAGCATGAACCACCTGATCGTCAAGAAGCTCCTGGGCCGCGAGGCGACCGACGAGGAAGCGCCGGTGATTCTCGACACCTACGCCAACACCAGTTCGGCCGGTTCGGTGATCGCCTTCCACAAGAACCAGGACGACCTGCCGAGCGGTTCGCTGGCGGTGCTCAGCTCCTTCGGCGCCGGTTATTCGATTGGCAGTGTGCTTCTGCGCAAGCGTTGACAGTCTTATGGATCGCGGCCGCCCTGAACGGCTGCGATCCTTGAACCGATAACGAGGGATGAATGTCCGCAGCTGACGACACGCAACTGCTTGAACGCCTGCTGGCCGGCGAGCAACAGGCCTACAAGGAACTGGTCAATACCTACCAGAGCGCCATGCGCGCGGTGGCCTACGCCATTGTCGGCCAGCGTCATGCCGACGAAGTGGTGCAGGATGCCTGGCTGTCGGTGGTGCGCAACCTGTCGGGTTTCCAGGGGCGTTCCAGTCTCAAGACCTGGCTGTTGACCATCACCGCCAACTCGGCCAAGAGCCGCTACAAACAGAACCGCCGGGAAGTCCTGCTGGACGACCTGCCATCCCCCCACGGCACCATCGGCGACGAGCGCTTTTCCCCCGACGACGGTCACTGGCTGGTGGCCCCGTACGCCTGGCATGCCGACACCCCGGAAGCCCTGCTGACCGAAGCCGAACTGCGCGAGTGCCTGGAACACACCTTGCTCAGCCTCTCGGAACTGCAAGGCAGTGTGTTGACCCTGCGCGAACGCCAGGGCCTGGAGCTGGAAGAGATCTGTAATCTTCTGGACATTTCCCTCTCCAATGTCCGGGTGCTGCTGCATCGGGCGCGGCTCAAGATCTTTGCCACGGTGGAGCACTTCGAGGAGACCGGCCAATGCTGACCTGCAAGGAACAAGTGGCACGCTCCAGCGACTATCTCGATGGTCAGCTGAGCTTTCGCCAGCGCCTGATCCAGCGCCATCACCTGTTGTTCTGCCCCAATTGCCGGCGTTTTGTGCGGCAGATGCGGTTGATGCAGGCCACCTTGCGCAAGCTGCCGGAACCCCCGGTGGCTGGTGTCGACGAACTGGCCGCGCGCCTGGCCGCCGAGCGCAATCGCAACGCCTGATTCCCGCCTGACAACGCTCCCTGTGGCCGCTGCCGCTGTCCTCAAGAGCGCGACCGCTTCGCGCTCGATCGCAGGCTTCGCCAGCGGCTACACAGAGCGGGTTTGTATGCTTTTGTAGCCGCTGGCGCAGGCTGCGATCGGCCGGTACGGCCGCAGGGCTCTGAAGGGCGCCGAAGGGCCTTCGGTCTTGTCGCCGCCTACACCTCTCTACCCTCGAAATCCCCAGCGCAAGGCTCTGGAGCGGGCTTTTTGGCCTTATTTCATTTCGAAGTAAAAAAGTTCCGCTGTCATCAAATCTTTATATGGCAGCAACTCCCCTGAAATAACCCGCCGCCAAGATTCCCTCCCAACACCAGCGGGCCAGCCCCGCGTGTTTTTTCCAGCGCTACAGACCACCAATTAGGGGAAATCTTCGATGATCCGTAAGCACTTCGCCGGTTTTGCCGCCAGCGCCCTGGCCCTGGCAGTTACCGCCCAGGCTTTCGCTGGCACCGTCACCACCGACGGCGCCGATATCGTAGTCAAGACCAAGGGCGGCCTTGAGGTCGCCACTACCGACAAAGAATTCAGCTTCAAACTCGGTGGCCGCCTGCAAGCCGACTACAGCAAGTTCGACGGCGTGTACACCAAGAACGGCGATTCCGCCGACGCCGCCTACTTCCGTCGTGCCTTCCTCGAACTGTCCGGCGTGCTGTACACCGACTGGGCCTACACCATCAACTACGACTTCTCCCACAACACCGGCGACTCCGATAACGGTTACTTCGACGAAGCGTCCCTGGCCTACAACGGCTTCAAGCCGGTGTCGATCAAGGTCGGCCGCTTCGACCCGGATTTCGGCCTGGAAAAAGCCACCAGCTCCAAGTGGGTCACCGCGCCGGAACGCAACATCGCCTACGACATGATCGACTGGGCCAACACCCACCAGAACGGCATGGGCCTGCAGGCCTCCAGCACCTTCGCCGATTCCTTCTATGCCTCGGCCGGCGTGTTCAGCAAGGACACCGACGACACCGACGGCGACAGTGTCAAGCAGGTCAACGGGCGCTTTGTTTTCGCGCCGCTGCACGATGCCGGCAACGTCCTGCACTTCGGTGTGAACGTGGCTTCGCGCGACGTCTCCGACACCGCGTTCGACTCCCGCTACCGCACCCGCATGGGCATGCGCGGCGTCGAGACCCTGGGCGGCAACGATGCCGGCACCAACGGCAACCGTCCGGTGCTGGGCGGCAGCTCGACCTCGCCGGCCGGTTCCTACGACCGCGACACCGCGCTGGGCCTGGAAGCCGCGTTCGCCATGGGCCCGGCCTCGATCCAGGGCGAATACATCACCCGCAAGACCAAGGCTGACTCGAACGCCTTCGAAGACATCAAGGGCCACGGTTTCTACGTGCAGGGCGCTTACACCCTGACCGGCGAAGCCCGCGGCTATAAAGTCGGCAAGTTCGACGCCATCAAGCCGGCCAACAAGGCCTTCGGCGCCTGGGAAGTGTTCTACCGCTACGACAGCATGACCGTCGAAGACGACAACATCACCACCGCCAGCCTGACCCGCGACGTCGGCGATGCCGAGGTCAAGGTGCACAACCTGGGTGTGAACTGGTACGCCAACGAAGCGGTGAAAATCTCCGCCACCTACGTCAAGGCCAAGACCGACAAAGTCACCAACGCCACAGCCGCCAGCGGCAGCACCCCGGCCAAGCGTACCGGCGACGACGACGGCGACGGCTTCATCGTCCGCGCCCAGTACGTGTTCTGATCTTGCTGCAACCGCGTTAAAGAGCTCTTACTCATCCGTTAAAGCTCCTTTCGTTTCAGCCCCGCTTCGGCGGGGCTTTTTTTTGCCTGCATCAACGCCAGACCGGCAGCAAGTCAAAGCTGAACAACAGGTGGGCCAGGGCGTTGGCCAGGCCGAACAGCAGCACCAGGACGATCATCGGCGTGCCGCCCCAGACCCGGTACAGCGGGCTGGCGAAGCGTTTGCGCGAGGCATGGGCGAGCAGGGCCGGGGTGATCACCGCCCACACGGTGGCGGCGAGGCCGGCGAAGCCGATGGCGAGGATGAAGCCCTCCGGCCAGATCAGCGCGCAGAGGCTGGGCGGGACGAAGGTGGCCAGCGCGCTTTTCAGGCGTCCGCCCGGGCTGTCGTCGAAGCCCAGGGCGTCGGCCAGGTAGTCGAACAGCCCGAGGGTGACGCCGAGGAACGAACAGGCCACGGCGAAGTTGGAGAACAGGGTCAGCAGCAGATCGACCCGGGCGCTGTCGAGCATGCTGCCCAGGGCGCTGATCAGCACATCGATGGTGCCGCCCTGGCGGGCGATTTCCTTGAACTGCTCGCGGGGCAGGGTGCCCATGGTGCAGAGCATCCACACCGTGTACAGGACTAGGGCGATCAGGGTGCCGATCAGCAGGCAGTCGCGGATGCGTCGCGGGTCCTTGCCGTAGTGTTTCACCAGGCTCGGCACGTTGCCGTGGAAGCCGAAGGAGGTCAGGCAGAACGGCAGGGTCATGAACAGGTAGGGCAGGTAGTCCGGCTGCGGGTTGCCGCGATCGAGCAAAATCTGCGGTTGCACCTCGCCCAGCAGGCCGCCGAAGGTGAGGAAGAAGGCGAGGATCTTGGCGCCGAATACCAGGCTGGTGATCCGGCTGACCGCCGCGGTGCTGAGCCACACCACCAGGGCCACTGCCAGGGCGAACGCCAGGCCGCCGTCCCGGGAGGAAATCTCCAGGCCCAGGCTGTGGGCGGTGTGGCGAATCACCGAGCCGCTGGCGGAGATATAGGCGTAGGTCAGGATGTACAGGACGAACACCAGGGTGGCGCCGTTGAACAGGCTCCAGCGCCGGCCGAGCAGGTCGCGGGTGAGGGTCGAGAAGCTCGCCCCCGGCCGGTAGTTGAGGTTGGCTTCGAGAATCATCAGCCCCGAGTGCAGGGTGCAGAACCAGGACAGCACCAGCACCGCCAGGGAGCCCTGGAACCACAGGCCCGACATCATCACCGGCAGCGAGAACATGCCCGCCCCGACAATGGTGCCGCCGATGATCATGGCGCCGCCGAGGACCGAGGGCCGGCGCTCGGCGGCCGTGCAATGGCTGGGCGAAGGGGATGAAGCGATGGATGTACCGCGCATGGCAGGGCCTGCAATGAAAATTGTTATTGGAGGGGATCGAGGGCGCGCCACGGGCGGCGGGGCACCGGCAGACCGGCCCGCGCCCCCCGGGCGGCGGTTCAGCGCAGGGCCAGCAGGCGGCTCAGTTGCTGGGCCATTTGCAGCAGCTTGTGGTCCTGGCCGGGCAGGGCATCGAACGACAACCCCACCGGCAGGCTGCCCGGGGCGGCTACCGGCACGCTGACACTGGGCGCCGCCAGGTTGCTGGCCGGGTCGGTGTTGCGCACGAAACGCTCGAAATGCTCCTGGGCCTCGCAGTCGCGGAGCAGCGGCGCGGTGCAACTGACGGTCGGGTAGGCGATCAGGTCGAGCTGGTGCTGTTGGAACAGCCCGGCGTATTCGCGGTCAAGGCGCAGTTTGCTCATCAAGGCCTGCACATAGTCTTCGTAGGAAATGGCCGGGCTTTCCAGCTGCGCCATAAGGGTTTTCTTGATTTGCGGGTCACGGATCGCCCCGAGGATCTCGAGGAAGCGCTCGCCCTGGCCGGCACTCAGCAGGAACCGCGGGAAATCGATGAAGAACTCGAAGATCGGCAGCGGGAACTGGATGCTTTCGTTGAGCTCGCCGAGCGCTGCGTCGTCCACCGGCACCAGTTCCACGCCCTGGTCGGCCAGGCAATCGATTGCCGCACGGCAGTCGCGGTGCACCTGAGGGTCCAGGTCGGACCAGAAAAACTGCTGGGGAATACCGACGCGCAGGCGCCGGGGTTCCAGCGGTTCGGCCGGGGGCGCGTCCGTCAGCTGCCGATGCACGAACAAGGCGTCCTCCAGGCTGCGGGTCAGCAGGCCCGGCGAGTCCTTGGTCTGGGACACCGGGACGATGCCGTCGCCGGGGTAGACGCCGGTGCTCGGGCGGAACCCCACCACGCCGCAGAAGGCCGCGGGGATGCGCACCGAACCGCCGGTGTCGGTGCCCACCGCGCAGGGCACCAGGCCGGCGGCCACCGCCGCGGCACAACCGCCGCTGCTGCCGCCGGCGCTGTGTTGCAGGTGGCGCGGGTTGACCACCGCGCCGTGGGTCAGATTGGCCGAGGTCACGCCGAACGACAGCTCGTGCATGTTGTTCTTGCCGGCGACCCGTGCCCCCAGCGCCTTGAAGCGCCGGACGATGCCGGCGTCCGTGGCCGGGCGGTAGTCGGCCAGGCCCGGGGTGCCGGCGGTGGTCGGCAGGCCGCTGGCATTGATGTTGTCCTTGAACGAAACCGGGATGCCGTAGAGCGGCGCCTGGCGCTGTTCCGGGGTGCCGGTGTCGCCGCTGAACGCCTGCGGCGCGAAGCTGATGAAGCTGTTCAGGTGCCCGGCGTCGGCGTAGAGGTCGAGCAGCGCGCGGTGCCAGGAGTCCAGGCAGAGATTGCCCTGGCGAAACCCGGCGGCGAGCGCTTCGATCGAAAGCTGGCTGTACATGAAAAAGTCTCAACGAAAGTCGGTGAAAGCGCCGGTCAGCAATAGTTGAAGTGCGATTGCAGATCGACCAGCGGGTTGCCTTCCAGCAGTTCGCCGCCGAGGCTGGCGATCACCGCGCAGGCGCCGTTCAGGGCCGTCTGCACCGCGCCTTCGGCCCAGCCGCCGGTGAACGAACTGCCGCAGCCGGCCAGGTACAGGCCGCTGTCCTGCTGTGGGTCGAGGGCGGTCTTGAACTGGTAGAACAGGCGCTGGGAATACAGGTCGTCGCCGGGGAAGTTCAGCTTGAAGGCGCCCAGGGCCTGCTTGTCGGTGAGCCAGTCGTACTCCAGCACGTAGCGCTGGTAGTCGCCGTCCAGCGGCACCAGGTGGCGGGCGAACTCCGGCGCGCTCATCGCCAGCTCGTCCACCAGGCGCTTGCAGCGCTGGACCTTGTCGGTCAGCGACACCATCTTGTGCGAGTCGTCTTCCCAGGTGTAGCTGATCAGCACCACGCCCCAGGAGTCCGGATCCTGCGGGGCGTAGTCCAGGCAGTAGACGCCCTTGACCAGGGTGTCGGTCTGGATGTTCTGCGCCAGGCCGTGTTTGAGCCAGAACTTGTCCCGGGTCAGGATGAACAGCTTGGACGAGCCGACCATGTGGGTTTCGTTGATGGCGCGGGCCACGTCGCGGCTGACGAACTGCTCGGCCTGGGTCAGGCGCATGTTCACTTGCAGGGCGCGGGTGGTGGCGGTGGTGATGACCCGGTCGCAGCCGTAGGTTTCACCGTTGCAGCCTTGCAGCAGGATCTGCCCGTCGGCGTCCTTGCTGATGGATTCGATGCGGGTGCGGCAGATCCGGTCGCGCAGGGCGATGCCATGGAATTCCACGTCGGCGATCCGCTCCGACAGGGTGGAAATGCCGTTGGGCACCAGGCGCTGGTTGACCTCGAAGGCGTTGATCACCAGCCGCAGGATCTCAGTGAACGAGGCCCGGTACACCGACTGGAAGCCCCCCGAACCGATGCCCAGGGAGCCGAACAGGTGGAAGTCTTCCGGCTTGCGCCAGCGCTTGCCCCCCGGCGGGTTCTTCGAGGTGAAGATCTGCACCATGGCCGAGTAGAAGGAGTGATCGCCAAAGCAGTCCAGGTAGCGTTGCCATTCCGGCTGCACCTCTTCGTACTGCTGCTTTTCCAGCAGATCGGTGAGCAGCAGCGGCGGCGCCAGGAAGGTGCCGTCGTCCAGGCGCACGCCTTCCTTGAGAAAGGCATTCCAGCCGCGGTGCACGGTGTTGAAGATCGGCGGCGGGTTTTCCCCGGCCGGCCAGTGGTGGGTTTCGCCGCGGTAGTGGATTTCGGTGTCGACCACCCCCGGGTCGGGGAAGGCCTCGGTGGTGCCGATGCCGAACCGGTCCAGGTAATGGAACAGGCCGACTTCGCTCGGCGGGAAGCGCATGGCGCCCATCTCGGCGATGAACTGCGGCTGGCGCTCGTCGAAGCACTGGGTCAGGAAGCGCCCGCCGAGGTGGTCTTTCGAGGCTTCGAACAGGGTGATGCGGGTGGCCCCGGCGCGCAGCAGTTCATAGGCCGCGATCAGGCCGCTGAGGCCGGCGCCGACGATGCCGATGTGCTTGTCGGCGATGGCCGGCGGCAGGTGGCCGATGGCCTGGGTGGCCCGGCGCAGGAATTGTCCATAGTCGTACAGCAGGTCGATGTTGGGGAACGAACGGGTGCCTTGGGAGGCTTGGGAACCGGAATGCAGGGAGTTCACAGGTGACAATCTCGGAAATCAGATAATGAGCTGCAGGCTTTCGAATGCGCGGGACGGGTTGAGCAGGAGGACTTTCTTGCGCTGGATTTTCCACTGGCCGGCGTGGCACAGCAGTTGGTGTTCCACCGTCACCGGGTAATGCCACTCGCTGTCGCCACGGGCTTCGCAGTACAGCATGGGGGTCAGGCAACGGGCGCTCAGGCCGTCCGGGTCGAGGTCGATCGCCGGTCGCTGGGCAATGTGCAGGCTGCGGCTCTTGGGCTGCTGCGAGAAATTGCGGGCACTGGCCAGGCGGTTGATGCGCAGGGTGGTGAGGAAGCGGTCCTCATACAGCAGGGAGGATTCGCGCAGCGGGCAGGGCTGGTCGTGGCGCAGTGGAATCCAGTAGTGGAAGTCGTCGCACAGCAGTTGTTGCCAGGCGGCGAAATCCTGTTGGTCGAGGAGCGCGATCTCTTGGTAGATCAGCTGTTCGAGGGGCGAATTATCCATGGGCGGTCGATCCGTCGTGGGCCTGCATCAGGTGCTGCCAGGTGTTGTAGAAGTTGCGCATCGCCCGTTCGCTGGTGCCGGACACCACCTGGGTCTGGTCATGGGATTCTCCCGGTTCGAACAGACGGGCGACGTTCACCCAGTCGTTGGCCTGGCTGCGCAGCCCGTCCATGGCCCGTTCGTACATCTCCACGTCGTCGTGGGCGACCATCGAGCACGGTGAGTTGATCAGGTTGTTGTACTGCACAGTTCTTTCCAGCAGCTGCACCGGCGCGCCCACCAGCTCGAAGATCCACGACTCGACCACGGTTTCGCTGGCCGAGACCGGGCGGATCACCCGCAGGGTCTGGATCGGTCCCTTGACCATCAGGTTGGGGAAATACACGGTGTTGTGCCGGGTGTCGTCGAGGATCGCGGCGGCCTGGGTTTCGCCGTAGCTCTCGACCATCAGTTCCCAGTAGCCGGGAATGCTGGAGTAGGCCTTGTGGATCGAGTTGCTGACGCCGGTGTGGCCATGGCCGTTGGGCCAGGTGCGGATACCCATGGCGCTGAAGAACTCGTAGGAGGCCATGAACGGCGAGAACAGCTCGACCGCCATCGGCGGCGGGCCGTCGTGCCCGGTTTCCTGCCACAGGCGGATGGCTTCGCCGGCCGAGGATTCATGGGCGACCATCGGGTGGCAGGTGTCGGTCTGGTTGTCGACGACCATCTTCCAGTTGCAGCGATGGCGGTGCAGCAGCGGCTGGCCGATGGCGCGCAATTGCCCCTGGGGCGAGCGCATGACCATGTTGTCCAGGGTCGACAGCGAATCGCCGAAGAACTCGCTGAAGCCGATGCCTTGCTCCTTGAGGCGCACGAACACGAAGCCCCGGTAATTCTCCACCGCGGCCACCGGCTGCATACCCTTGTGCGCGGCGCAGCTGCTCAAGTCGCAGTCGTCGTATTCCTTTTTCACCGGGATGCCCAGCAACTGGCCGTCGGTCTTGAAGGTCCAGGCGTGGTAGGGGCAGCGGATGAAACGCCCGACGTTGCCTTGTAGTTCGGCCAGGACTTTCACGCCCTTGTGCGGGCAGCGGTTGTGCAGCACGACGATCTCGCCGTTCTTCTGCCGGACCATGGCCAGCGGCTGGCCGGCGATGTCGCCGGTGAAGAAGTCGCCGGTCTCGGGAATCAGGCTTTCATGGCCCAGGTAGCACCAGCTGGCGGCGAAGACCTGGTGTTGTTCTCGCTCGAAGAGCGACGGATCAAGGAACAGCGAGCGGTGCACTTCCTTGCCGTTGAAGTAGTTGTCCAACGAGGTTCTCTCTTTAGATGACCAGTTTCAGGCTTGGGCTTTTGGCCCGGGATACGCAGGGGTAGATCTTGTTGCTGCAGGCGGCCTGTTGCGGGCTCATGATGAAGTCGCGGTGCTCGACTTCGCCTTCCAGCACTTCCAGCTCACACACCCCGCATTCGCCGCGGCGGCAGTCGTAGAGCGGTTCCAGGCCGGCTTCTTCGAGGGCGTCGAGCAGCGACTGGTCGGGACGCACCTGGAACTCGATGCCGGAGTCGGTGGCCTGCACGGCAAAGCCCGCCTCGTCCTCGGCCAGGGTGGTGTTGAAGATTTCGAAATGGATGCGCTCGCGGGGAAAGCCCTGGGCCTGGGCATGGCTGAACACGTCGTTGAGCATCGCCTGCGGGCCGCACACGTACAGGCGGTCCCGGGGCTGCAACTGGCCGAGCACCGTGGCCACCGACGGTCGTCCTGCGGCCGAGTCGGAGCAGTGCAGGCTCAGGTCGTCCTGCAACAGCTCGCGCAGCTCGGTGGCGTAGGCGGCATCGCCCGCGCTCTTGGCGAAGTAGTGCAGCCGGGCCGGGCGCTGGCGGCCGCGCAACTGGCCGAGGATGCCGGTCAGGGGCGTGATGCCGATGCCGCCGGCGAGGGCGATGTCGGCGCCGTCGCTGTCGTCCAGGCAGTAGTCGAAGGCATGGAACGGACCGTCGAGCCGCACCTGATCGCCTGCCTGCAACTGACGGATGTAGGCGCTGCTGGCCGAGTCGGGATGCAGGCGGATGGCGAACGCCAGGCTGCCCGGGGGCAGGTCATGTCCGGCCAGTTCGACCCGGGAGTAGTGGCGCCATTGTTCGAGTTCGGGCATCCACCATTTGAAGTGGGCCCCCGCGGTTTCGCAGGGGGCGAGCGCGGGTTGGGTGAGAGGCGCCAGGACGATTTCCTTGATGCTCGGCGCGAGCATCTGGCACTGGGTGATCTGGTAATTCATCGGTGGCTCGCTGTCAGCTTAACGGTGTTTCGTGCAGGTACAGCCACTGGGCCGAGTGTTCGTGGATGCGGATCACCACCACCGAGAGGCGCGACGTTTCCTTGTGGTCCAGGCGGTGGGTTTCCTTGTAGCGGATCGCCGCGCTGTGGCCTTCGTGCCATACGATGTGCAGGTCGCTGACGAGGATTTCCAGGCCGGGGCGGGCACCGACGGCGCCGCGGAACATCTGCTCGACCTGCTCCCGGCTGACGATGGCGCCCGCCGTGGTGACCATGCTGAAGTGCTCGGCGAACGCCGGCAGCAGGCGCTCGACGGCGGCGGCACCCTGGCCGTCCTGGTTGGTGAAGACGGCATGGATCAGGTCGTGGACCGCATGGATGCTGTGTTTGGCCTGTTCAACGATTGTGTTGTGCATGACATTCCTTTTGTGTGGTCAGGTTGCTCATCTGCAACAGGGGTAACAGACCCATCACCGCGGCGATGACGAAGGTCAGGTGATAGGCCTGGGTGGACGCCAGGTGGGCGAGCAGCAGGTTGTAGATCATCAGGAACAGCGCGGCGCCGATGCTGAAGGACATCTGCCGGTTGATGTTCCAGATCACGCTGCCCTTGTGGGTATCGGCACCCTCGAAGTCCATCAGCGACGTGGTTTGCGCAGTGTTGGCACCGATGCCGCCACCGATGCCCATCAGGCAGTAGGCGATGACGATCACCGGCAGGTCGGCGGCGCTGTCCACCAGGTACAGGGTGGCGATGCCGGCGCTGTGCAGCAGCATGCCGAGGGTGAACAGGCGCCGGGCGCCGAGGCGGTTGTAGACCCGGCCGCAGACCAGCATGGCGATGAAGGCGCCGCTGGCGTAGAGGATCATGAACATGCCGGTCAGCCTGGCGCTGAAGTGCAGGCTGTTCTGCAGGAAGAAGATGCTCAGCAGGTTGACCCCGGTGAACACCCCGGGAATCGCGTAGTAGATGAAGATCGAGGTGCTGAGTTTCTTGCTCTTGAGCAGGCTGAGTTCGACGATGGCGTGGTCGCAGCGGCGGTAGTGCAGGACATACAGCCCCACGCAGAACAGGCCGGTGAACAGGCAGCTCAGGGCGGCCAGCGGCGGGTAGTCGCCGCCGTACAGCGACATGCCCATCAGCAGGCAGCCCAGGGCCGCGCTGACCAGCAACAAACCCTTGATGTCCGGCCGCGGCAGGGCGGTGGGCCGGGCTTCCTCGATCCACAGCCAGGACAGGCCGGCGGCGATCAGCGAGAACGGAATATTGCTGTGGAACACCCAGCGCCAGGAGCTGCTGTCCACGATCGCACCGCCGATGGTGGGGGAAATGGCCGGGGCGATCAGGGCGACGGCCATCACCAGGGTGGAGACTTTTGCCCGCTGCGAGCCCTGGAACAGATTGAAGGTCAGGGCCTGGCCCACCGGGATCAGCAGGCCGCCGCCAATGCCCTGGACGAAGCGCCAGAACACCAGTTCGGGGAAGCTGTGGGCCATCCCGCACATCCAGACGGCGGCGCTGAAGACCAGCATCGAGGCGGTGAGGGTCTCGCGGCTGCCAAAGCGCCCGGCCAGCCAGGTACTCACCGGAATGATCAGGGTCAGGCCGAGAATGTAGGCATTGGCCACCCAGGCCACGGACGAAGTCGTTACTTGCATCTCATGGGCAATGCTCGGTAAAGCCACCGCCGACATGAATATGTTTATGCAGTCGATAAAGAATCCGATGAGGAATATAAGAGCCACTTTGTAGCGATAAGTCATATGATCTCCCTTTTGCGGCGGGATCATAGGAGCGATAGACCGAGAGTGTCGATACGCCTATACTTGAAACAATGTTTGATGGAATTTGACAGTGAGTTGAAACATGCACACGCATCTGAATCGAGTCCAGACATTCCTGGCAGTCGTGGACTTCGGTTCCTATACCAAGGCGGCCAACTACCTGTGCATCAGCAAAGCCATGGCCAGCCTACATGTCAAGGCGCTCGAGGAAGTTTTGTCGGCGACCCTGTTGATCCGCAATACCCGAAATATATCCCTGACGGAAATAGGCCAGGACTTCTATAACGAGTTCAAGGGCATTGTCGCGGATATCGACAATGCCTTCGAGAATGTCCTGCATGGGCATAACCGTATCTCTGGAAAGTTGCGCTTCAGTTCAACTAGTGAGTATGGCGAGCGCTATATACTGCCGATCATCTCCAGGTTCACCGAGCGCTATCCGGAGATCCGTATTAGTTATAACTTCAACTCTTCGTTGAATGATCTTGTGGCGGAGAAACTCGATCTGGTGATTCGCCTGGGCAACCTCGCCGACTCGGCGTTCAAGAGCCGCAAGTTGGCCGACTACGACATTGTCCTGGTGGCCAGCCCGCAGTTCCTGGAGCACCATCCGGTGGACGAGCCCCAGGACCTGAACAGCGTACCGTGGATCGCCAACAGCAACCTGCAGGGGCCGACCCAATGGACCCTGAGCCACCCGCAACAGGGCCAGGTCGAAGTCAACGGGCCCACTCACTTCGAATCCAATTCCTCGACCGCCATTCGCGCCATGACCCTGTCGGCCCTGGGGGTGTCGGTGTTGCCCGGCTGGGTGGTGGAGGATGACCTCGCCAGCGGCCGGTTGGTACGCCTGCTGCCCGAATACTGCTTGCCGTCGCAGTCGGTGAACGTGGTGTTCCCCAACAGTTCGCACTTGCCGCACAAGTCGCGGGCGTTCATCGACTTCCTCTTGCTGCACCTGGGGCAGTGATCGGCGATACTCGGCGCGTTCGTGGCATCACTCGTGGGGAACCCAATGCCGTTGCAATCCTTGCCCAGCCTGTCCGCCGTCGATCCGCAGCAATGGGACGGCCTGCTCAGTGACGGCCAGCCGTTTCTGCGCCATGCCTTTCTCAGCACGCTGGAAGACAGCGGCAGCCTCGGCCCGCGTTCCGGCTGGCAGGCCGAGCACCTGTTGCAGGTGCAGGACGGGCGGCTGATCGCGGCGCTCCCCAGCTACCGCAAGTGGCATTCCTACGGCGAGTACGTGTTCGACCATGGCTGGGCCGAGGCCTGCGAGCGGGCCGGCATCGAGTATTACCCCAAGCTGCTGACCGCCGTGCCTTTCAGCCCGGTCGGTGGCGCGCGGCTGCTGGCGGCGAGCCTGGAGGACGGCCAGGAACTGCTGCAGAGCCTGCCCGGTTACCTGGAGAGCGAAGGGCTGTCCAGCGCCCATATCAACTTCACCGACGCCTTTGCCGATGCCGCCCTGTCCGGGCAAGCCGGCTGGCTGCAACGCCTGGGCTGCCAGTTCCATTGGCAGAACCGGGGATACCGGGACTTCCAGGACTTTCTCGACACCTTGAGTTCGCGCAAGCGCAAACAGATGCGCAAGGAGCGCGAGCAGGTGGCGGGGCAGGGCATCGAATTCGAGTGGCTCGAAGGCCGGCAACTGAGCGAGGCGCAGTGGGATTTCGTCTACGCCTGTTATGCCAACACCTATGCGGTGCGACGCCAGTCGCCGTACCTGACCCGGGACTTTTTCAGCCTGCTGGCCGAGCGCATGCCCGAGGCGATCCGGGTGGTGCTGGCCAAGCAGCACACCAGGCCGGTGGCCATGGCCTTCAGCCTGATCGGCGGCGACAGTTTCTATGGTCGCTACTGGGGTTGCCTGGCGGAGTTCGATCGCCTGCATTTCGAAACCTGTTTCTACCAGGGCATGGACTACGCCATCGCCCAGGGCGTGCAGCGCTTCGATGCCGGGGCCCAGGGCGAGCACAAGCTGATTCGCGGTTTCGAGCCGGTGATTACCCGTTCCTGGCACTACCTGCGCCATCCTGGCCTGGCGGCCGCGGTGGCGGAGTTTCTCGAGCGCGAAAGAGTCGGCGTGCTGGCGTACGCCGAAGAGGCGAGGGCCGCGCTGCCGTACCGACAGGCGTGACCCTCGCAGGTGTTATCAACTGTCTTCGCTGCCCAGCCAGCGATAGATCCCGCCGCCGACCACCGCGCCGATAATCGGCGCCACCCAGAACAGCCACAGTTGATGGATCGCCCAGCCACCGACGATCAGCGCCGGCCCGGTGCTGCGCGCCGGGTTGACCGAGGTGTTGGTCACCGGGATCGAGATCAGGTGGATCAGCGTCAGCGCCAGGCCGATGGCGATCGGGGCGAAGCCCGCTGGCGCGCGTTTATCGGTGGCGCCGAGGATGATCACCACGAACATCGCGGTCATCACCAACTCGCTGGCAAACCCCGCCGCCAGCGAATAGCCCCCGGGCGAGTGTTCGCCATAGCCGTTGGAGGCCAGCCCGCCGGCCAGCTCGAAGCCGGGTTTGCCGCTGGCGATGAAGTACAGCAGCGCCGCGGCGATCACCGCGCCCAGCACTTGCGCCACCACATAGGCGGGCAGTTCCTTGGCCGGGAAGCGCCCGCCCACCACGAGGCCGACCGATACCGCGGGGTTGAGATGACAGCCGGAGATATGGCCGATGGCGAAGGCCATCGTCAGCACGGTAAGGCCGAAAGCCAGCGACACCCCCAGCAGGCCGATCCCGACCTGCGGGAACGCGGCCGCCAGTACGGCGCTGCCACAACCACCCAACACCAGCCAGAAGGTACCCAGCAACTCGGTGACTGAACGTTTGAACAGAGACATAAGGAAAAGTCCTTGATAGGTCGACCTATCGATCAGACAAAGCCGTTATACATCCATGCAGCCTGACTACAGGCTCCGCTCCAGAACCTAGGCTGAGTACAGCAGGCCTTTTTTCACAATTCCAGTTCGCGGCCCGCTTGGTTCTCCCGAGCCTGGTGCCCTTGTAGCCGCTGCCGAGCCTGCGAGGCTGCGCTCGGCCGCGTAGCGGTCGTAAAACCGGACAACTCGTTCTTCCTGGAATACCGCGTGCTCAGGTTTTGCGAGGACTTCGTCCTCGAGCGCAGCCTCGCGTGGCTCGGCAGCGGCTACAGGGAGCGAGGTGGGGCGTGGAGGTGTAAAAAACGCCAGGGCCTTGGGGCGCTGGCGCTTTTGGGTGGCGGGGGGGACGGCTCAGTCGATACCGACAAAACCACCGGTCTGGTGCTGCCACAGGCGTGCGTACAGGCCGCCGTGGGCCAGCAGTTCGGCGTGGCTGCCGCTTTCGGCGATGCGGCCCTTGTCCAGGACCACCAGGCGGTCCATGCGGGCGATGGTCGAGAGCCGGTGGGCGATGGCGATCACGGTCTTGCCCTGCATCAGGGTTTCCAGGCTTTCCTGGATTGCGGCCTCGACTTCCGAGTCCAGGGCCGAGGTGGCTTCGTCCATGATCAGGATCGGCGCGTCCTTGAGCAGCACCCGGGCAATGGCGATGCGCTGGCGCTGGCCGCCGGACAGCTTCACCCCGCGCTCGCCGACGTGGGCGTCGAAGCCCGTGCGGCCCTGGGCGTCGGACAGCAGTGGGATGAACTCGTCGGCGCGGGCCTTGCGCACGGCTTCCCAGAGCTCCTCGTCGGTGGCGTCGGGCTTGCCGTACAGCAGGTTGTCGCGGATCGAACGGTGCAGCAGCGAGGTGTCCTGGGTGATCATGCCGATCCGTTCGCGCAGGCTTTCCTGGGTGACTTCGGCGATGTCCTGGTGGTCGATCAGGATGCGCCCGCCCTCCAGGTCATAGAGCCGCAGCAACAGGTTGACCAGGGTCGACTTGCCGGCGCCGGACGGGCCGATCAGGCCGATTTTCTCCCCTGGCTTGATGTTCAGGTTGAGGTCGCTGATGACCCCGGCCTGTTTCCCGTAATGGAAATCCACATGCTCGAACCGCACTTCGCCGCTGGCCACCGCCAGGCGTGGCGCCTGCTCGCGGTCGCTGACGCTGATGGGCTGGGCGATGGTCTGCAGGCCATCCTGGACCATGCCGATGTTCTCGAAGATGCCGTTGACCACCCACATGATCCAGCCGGACATGTTGACGATGCGGATCACCAGGCCGGTGGCCAGGGCGATGGCGCCGACCGAGATCAGCGACTGGGTCCAGAGCCACAGGGCCAGGCCCGTGGTGCCGACGATCAACAGGCCGTTCATGGCGGTGATGACCACGTCCATGCTGGTGATCACGCGCCCGGCCAGCTGGCTTTTTTCGGTCTGCTCGCCGATGGCTTCGCGGGCGTAGTTCTGTTCGAAGTGGGTGTGGGCGAACAGCTTGAGGGTGGTGATGTTGGTGTAGCCATCGACGATTCGCCCCACCAGCTTGGAGTTGGCGTCCGAGGAAATCACCGCGCGTTTCTTCACCCGCGGCACGAAGTAGCGCAGGGCACCGATGTAGCTGGCGATCCAGATCAGCAGCGGGATCATCAGGCGCCAGTCGGCCTCGGCGAACAGCACCAGGGAACTGACCGCATAGATCAGCACGTGCCACAGCGCGTCCACCGCCTGCACCGAGGAGTCGCGCAGCGAGTTGCCGGTCTGCATGATGCGCTGGGCGATGCGCCCGGCGAAGTCGTTCTGGAAGAAATTCAGGCTCTGCTTGAGCACATAGCTGTGGTTCTGCCAGCGGATCAGGCTGGTCATGCCCGGGCTGATGGTCTGGTGCACCAACAGGTCGTGCAGGGCGACGAACAGCGGTCGGAAGATCAGCGCCACCACCGCCATCCAGGCCAGCTCCAGGCCGTGGGTCTTGAAAATCTCGACGTTGGGCGTGCCCTGGGCCAGGTCGATGATGGTGCTCAGGTAACTGAACAGCGAGACTTCGATCAGCGCCACGAACAGGCCGACCACCAGCAACGCGACGAAGCTCGGCCAGACCTGCTTGATGTAATAGAGGTAGAAGGGCAGTACGCGGTTGGGGGGAGCGGCAGTGGGAGCGTCGCGGAAAATGTCGATCAGTTGTTCAAAACGACGATAGAGCATGGGATCTGACGCCCGCGTGGCGGGCTCTCCTTATCAGTAAGCAGGCGGAGCGCCATGTCGGCGCTCCGCCGGGACTCCCAGCGAAGTCTTAGTCGATGCGCTTGGCCGACTTGATCAGCACCGGGTCGACGGGCACGTTCTGCATGCCTTGCTTGGTGGTGGTCTGGGAGTTGACGATCTGGTCGACTACGTCCATGCCGCTCACCACCTTGGCGAACACCGCGTAGCCGGCATCGCGGCCCGGGTCGAGGAAGGCGTTGTCGGCGACGTTGATGAAGAACTGGCTGGTGGCCGAGTTCGGGTTCGAGGTGCGGGCCATGGACAGGGTGCCACGTACGTTATGCAGGCCGTTGCTGGCTTCGTTCTTGATTGGGTCGCGGGTTTCCTTCTGCACCATCTGCGCGGTGAAGCCGCCGCCCTGGGCCATGAAGCCCGGGATCACCCGGTGGAAGATGGTGTTGGTGTAGAAGCCGCTGTCCACGTAGTCGAGGAAGTTCTTGCTGGAGATAGGGGCCTTGACCGGGTCCAGTTCGACTTCGATCTTGCCGAAGCTGGTGTCCAGCAGCACGTGAGGCGCCTTGGCCGGTTGGGCGGCCATCAGGTTGGCCGCGAACAGAACGGAGCCGGCGACGAGGGCGATTTTTTTCAGCATGGGTCAGTGATCCTGGGTGGTGGTGTCGACTGCGGTTAAAAATTCGAGCAGGGTTTGGTTGAAGCGTTGCGGCTGGTCCAGCGGCGTGGCGTGACGCGAATCGGCGATCACCACCAGGCGCCCGTCGGGCAGCAGTTTCACATAGTTTTCTTTCAGCGCGACCGGCGTGTAGTCGCGGTCGGCGCTGATGACCAGGGTTGGACAGGCGACCTGGGAAAGTCGTTCCTGGACGCCCCAGCCAACGATGGCATCGAAGCTTGCGAGATAAGCACGTTTGTCGTTTTTTGCCCAGCGCTCGGCCATCTTTTGCCGCAGTTCGGCCTGCTCCGGTTTGGGGAACAGCTTGGCGGCCAGGGCGACGCCGATGGTTTCGAGGCTGAGCAGGCGCATCAGGCTCCAGCGCTTGAACCATTGCCAGGCGTCGTTGGCGCTGCGGATCTTCACTTCGGGCGCGCTGTTGACGATGCACAGGCTTTTCAGCAGCCCGGGCTGATCCACCGCGACCTGGAAGGCGATCATGCCGCCCATGGACAGGCCCGCCAGATGCACCCGCGTCAGGTTCAGGTGCTCCAGCAGGGCGACCAGGTCGGCGCTGAAACTGGCGATGCTGTAGCGCTCCCGGGGTTTGTCGGAGCGGCCGTGGCCACGCACGTCGGGCAGGATCAGCCGGTAATGGGCGGACAGCTCGGCGATCTGTTTTTCCCAGTCCCGGGTGCTGGAGCCGAGGCCGTGAACCAGCACCAGCGGTTCGCCATGGCCGTATTCCTCATAGTGCAGGGTGCATCCTTCGTGTTCGAAATAGGCCATGGCTGAATTCCTGTTCAGGCGCGTGGAGGGTTCGAGTGTGGGTTCAGGCTTGTTGCGGGGCGGCGAATGCCGCGTCCAGCGGCGCGGTGTCGAAGGTGCGCAGCAGCTCGACGAGGATCTGCGTGGCCGGGCCCAGGGGTTTGTCCTTGTTCGAATACAGGTAGAAAGTCGGGTGCCGGCTGCCGCCCTGGTCCAACGGTAGCACCTTGAGCAGACCTTCCCGGATCTCCCGCTCGATCATGTGCCGCGGCAGCCAGGCGAAGCCCAGGCCGCTGCCGACGAAGGTGGCAGCGGTGGCCAGGCTGCCGACGGTCCAGCGCTGTTCGGCGCCGAGCCAGCCGACGTCCCGCGGCTGCTGGCGGCCGGAGTCGCGGATCACCACCTGCAGCTGGCTTTCCAGGTCCTGGAAGTTCAGTTCGCGGTTCAGCCGGTGCAGGGCGTGTTCCGGGTGGGCTACGGCGACGAACTCCACCGAGCTCATTTCGGTGCCCAGGTAGCCGGGGATACTGAAGCCGCTGATGGCCAGGTCGGCCACGCCCTCGAGCAGCACCTCCTCGACGCCGGACAGCACCTCTTCGCGCAGTCGCACCCGGCAGCCGCGGCTTTGCGGCATGAAGGCGGTCAGGGCGCGGACCAGCCGCGCGTTGGGGTAGGCGGCGTCCACCACCAGGCGCACTTCGGCTTCCCAGCCCTGTTCCATGTGGTGGGCCAGGTCTTCCAGCTGGCTGGCCTGTTTCACCAGTTGCCGCGAACGGCGCAGCAGGACGCCGCCGGCCTCGGTGAGCACGGCCTTGCGTCCGTCGATGCGCAGCAGCGGCACGCCCAGTTGTTCCTGCATGCGCGCCACGGTGTAACTGACGGAGGATTGCGAACGGTGCAGCGCTTCGGCTGCCTGGGCGAAGCCGCCGTGATCGACCACGGCCTGCAGCGTTCGCCATTGATCGAGGGTAACGCGGGGCGCTTTCATGATGAGCTCCTCTTGCCCTAAGCTGGCGCTCCTTATTGGAGACCGCCGAATGAGAAAATTCTGTTGTGTGTTGCTGGCCTTGCTGCCGCTCAGTGCTTTCGCCTATCCCATCGACGTGCAGAAACACCTCGAAGGCGTGAGCATCGACTACACCGCCTACGACACCGATGCCGACATCGGCTCGATCCAGGTGAACAACTACGGCAGCACCAACGCGGTCTGCACGGTGGTCTTCCGCAACGGCCCCGAAGCCCCGCGCACGCGCAAGGTGGAAGTGGCGGCCGGCAAGTTCAAGAACGCCACGGCCAAGTTCAACCGCAGCATCATCAAGCTGCGCATCGACCTGAGCTGTGCCGCCCAATAAGCGCAAAGCGGAGCAGGGCGCGCGGCCTGCTCCGCTTATAAACGAATTTATTGATTGGTTATAGCAGTTATTTGCGCTTTTTCATCGATATAACTCTGTTTAATCTGCGCTCCATCGACTTACGACATTCCCCGATGGAGGCAACATCCCATGTCCCGCGTTCTGATCATCGAAAGCAGTGCCCGTCAGCAGGATTCCGTTTCCCGTCAGCTGACCCAGACCTTCATCAAGCAATGGCAAGCGGCCCACCCGGGCGACCAGATCACCGTGCGTGACCTGGCGACCGCACCGGTGCCGCACCTGGACATCAATCTGCTGGGCGGCTGGATGAAGCCCGCCGAGCAGCGCAACGAGATCGAAGAGGCCTCGCTGCAACGCTCCAACGAACTGACCGACGAACTGCTGGCCGCCGACGTGCTGGTGATGGCCGCGCCGATGTACAACTTCGCCATCCCGAGCACTCTCAAAGCCTGGCTGGACCACGTGCTGCGCGCCGGCGTGACCTTCAAGTACACCGATACCGGCCCGCAGGGCCTGCTCACCGGCAAGCGTGCCTACGTGCTGACCGCCCGTGGCGGCATCTACGCCGGCAGCGCCACGGACCACCAGGAACCCTACCTGCGCCAGGTCATGGGCTTTATCGGGATCCACGACGTCGAGTTCATCCACGCCGAAGGCCTGAACCTGGGTGGCGACTTCCACGAGAAGGGCCTGAACCAGGCCAACGCCAAACTGGCCCAGGTCGCCTGATCCGTTAATCGCCAGATAATCGCGCAGTGGTCTAGTAGGCCCTGCGCTCCCCTTCAGACCTTTTGCGCATCGAACCTCCCTTTGCACTTGTTGCTCCTGAGTGCTCCCGCCCGATTGAACGCTTTGCGAGATCGGGCTTTTTTTTGCCCAGGATTTACCGATGCCCGTAGCCGCTGCCGAGCACCAGCGAGGCTGCGATCGGGCGCGCAGCGGCCGTAAATCCTGCGCCCGCAATCTTTCAGGAATAGACGCAGCGCCTGGTTTGGCGACGGCTGCGCCGTCGATCGCAGCCTCGCCAAGGCTCGGCAGCGGCTACAGGTTCGTGTGTCAGGGGGGAGGGGTTTTGCACCGAATGGGGCAAAACCGCTATCGTCGCCTCCCTTCAAGACGAGGCGAGCATGGGCTATCTACTTTTTGTCACGCTGATCCAGGCGTTTTCCTTCAACCTGATCGGCGAATACCTGGCGGGGCATGTCGACAGCTATTTCGCGGTGCTGGTGCGGGTGCTGCTGGCCGGGCTGGTGTTCATCCCGCTGACCCGCTGGCGTCAAGTGGAACCGGCGTTCATGCGCGGCATGCTGCTGATCGGCGCCCTGCAGTTCGGCGTGACCTACGTCTGCCTGTACTTGAGTTTCCGCGTGCTGACGGTGCCGGAAGTGCTGCTGTTCACCATCCTCACCCCGCTGCATGTGACCCTGATCGAAGACGCCCTCAACCGCCGCTTCAACCCCTGGGGCTTGCTGGCGGCGCTGGTGGCGGTGGCCGGGGCGGCGGTGATCCGCTACGACCGCATCAGCCCGGATTTCTTCATGGGCTTCTTGCTGCTGCAACTGGCCAACTTCACCTACGCCGCCGGGCAGGTGCTGTACAAGCACCTGGTGGCACGCCATCCGAGCGACCTGCCGCATTACCGGCGTTTCGGCTACTTCTACCTGGGGGCGTTGCTGGTGGTGTTGCCGGCGTTCCTGCTGTTCGGCAAGTCGAACTTCCTGCCCGAGGCACCGTTGCAATGGGCGGTGCTGCTGTTTCTCGGGCTGGTCGCCACCGCGCTGGGGTTGTACTGGTGGAACAAGGGTGCCTGCCTGGTCAATGGCGCGACCCTGGCGGTGATGAACAACTTGCATGTGCCGGTGGGGCTGCTGCTCAACCTGCTGATCTGGAACCAGCATGAGGCACTGGGTCGCCTGTTCCTGGGCGGGATGGTGATTCTGTTGGCGGTGTGGATCAGCCGTCGGGGCATGAAGGCGAAGGCTATTGCGTAGGCGCGAGGCTTGCCCGCGATCCGCGTAGCGGCCTGATAGTGCGTTGCTTGCCAGATCGCTATCGCGAGCAAGCTTCGCTCCTACAGAAGAGGATAGGGGTGATCGCCCCGAGGACGGGGCGATCAAGCGGGGTTTACAGCGCGCGTTTTTCCACTTCGGGGATATGGCTGGCGCCCAGCACCGCCGGCAACAGGCCGGCGCGCAAGTCGTTGCCGCTCGGCTGCTGGTACAGGCTCAGGCCGAACTCCGGCATCACCGCCAGCAGGTAATCGAAGATATCGCCCTGGATGCGCTCGTAGTCGATCCACGCCGTGGTGCGGGTGAAGCAGTAGATTTCCAGCGGAATGCCCTGGGCAGTGGTCTGCATCTGGCGGACCATGCAGGTCATGTTCGGCTGGATGTCCGGATGGCTCTTCAGGTAGGCCAGGGCATAGGCGCGGAAGGTACCCAGGTTGGTCATGCGGCGGCGATTGGCCGACAGGGCGGCGACATTGCCCTGGGCTTCGTTCCAGCTCTTGAGCTCGGCCTGCTTGCGCGTCATGTAGTCGGTGAGCAGGTGCACCTTGCCCAGGCGCGCCTCTTCCTCGTCGTTGATGAAGCGCACGCCGCTGGCGTCGATGTACAGGCTGCGCTTGATCCGCCGGCCGCCGGACTGCTGCATGCCGCGCCAGTTCTTGAACGACTCGGACATCAGGCGCCAGGTGGGGATCGAGACGATGGTCTTGTCGACTGCCGCCGGCCGCCACCCTGAGTGTCAACCTGCAGGACGTGTCGCTGGCCGATG